>DASRTX010000485.1:0-9641 GCA_035655715.1 Myxococcales bacterium
GGCCGGTCCGTGCTAGCTCTGCGGGTCCTATGCAGATGCCCGCGCAGACGAGCGCGCCGGAATCGAAAGCGCCCCGCACCGCCACGGCCGACCGCGTTCCCGTGGCAGCGGACGAGGCGGCGCACCAGCCCTTCATCTCCGCGGACCAGGACATACCCGAGCTGACGCCGGTGCCGGTGATCGTCGGCGCGCTGCTCGGTATCCTCTTCGGCGCCTCGAGCATGTACCTGGTGCTCAAGGTGGGCCTGACGGTCAGCGCCTCCATCCCGGTGGCGGTGCTCTCCATCACCATCTTCCGCGGCTTCAGCAAGGTCTTCCGCACGAGGCGCGCCACAATCCTCGAGAACAACATCACCCAGACCGCCGGCAGCGCCGGCGAGAGCATCGCCTTCGGCGTGGGCGTCACCATGCCGGCCCTGCTCATCCTGGGCTACAACCTCGAGATCGGCCAGGTGATCCTGGTCAGCGTGCTGGGCGGCCTGCTCGGCATCTTGATGATGATTCCGCTGCGCCGCGCGCTCATCGTCAAGGAAGCGAAGACGCTTGTCTATCCGGAAGGCACCGCCTGCGCAGAGGTGCTCATCTCGGGCGAGACGGGCGGCACCACCGCCAAGACGGTGTTCGCCGGCCTGGGCGTGGGCGGCATCTTCGCGCTAGGCTACAAGGGCTTCGGCTTCTTCAAGGACATCCCCGAGAAGATCTTCGGCAAGTGGTACGACGGGGGCAACCTCTCCATCGAGGTGGGCCCCGAGCTGATGGGGGTGGGCTACATCATCGGCACCCGCATCGCGATGATCATGGGCGCCGGCGGCATCCTCAGCAGCCTGGTGCTGATGCCGGCCATCAAGCTGTTCGGGCGGTCGGCCACCTCGCCCATCTATCCTGCCACCACGCTGATCAAGGACATGAGCACCGACGACGTCTGGCACCAGTATATTCTGTATATTGGAGCCGGCGCGGTGGCGGCAGGCGGCATCATCAGCCTCTTCAAGTCGCTGCCTACCATCGTGGGCGGCGCGATGCGCGGCATGAAGTCGCTCAGGGGCACCGCGGGCGCTGCGGGTCCGTTGCGCACCGACCGGGACATCCCGCTCTGGGTGGTGGGCGTCGGCTCGATCGTCCTGGTGATCGTCTGTGCACTGGTCCCCTCGTTCAAGATCAACGTGCTGGGCGCGCTGCTCATCCTGGTGCTGGGCTTCCTCTTCGTCACGGTCAGCTCGCGCCTCACCGGCGAGGTGGGCAGCTCCTCCAATCCCATCTCCGGCATGACGGTGGCCACGCTCTTGATCACCTCGCTGATCTTCTTCGCGCTCGGCTGGGTGACGCCGCCCTACAAGGTGGCGGCCCTGAGCATCGCCGCGGTGGCGTGCATCGCCATCTCCAACGGCGGCACCACCTCGCAGGACCTCAAGACCGGGTACCTGATCGGCGCCACGCCGTCCCGCCAGCAGATCGCCATCCTGGTGGGCTCGCTCTCTTCCGCTCTGGTCCTGGGCTTCGTCATCCTCAAGCTCAACGACGCCGGCACCGTCTTCGCCGCGCGCAACTATCCGGACGTCACCTTCTCGCAGTCCGACTACACCGGCACGCGCGAGCACCTGCGCGGCGCGGACGCGGACCGCGATCATGCCGAGTACAACGTGGTCTGGCTGAAGGAGCCGCGCGGCAACGTCCCGACCGGCAAGTACCTCGTCGACGACGGCGGCCACATCAAGTACCTCGAGGACCCGGGCATCAACGGCAAGCTCGACACCCGCGACAACGGCGAGAAGGTGAAGGCCAAGTTCTCCGCGCCCAAGCCGGTGCTGATGTCCTTCATCATCGAAGGGATCATGACCCAGCGCCTCCCCTGGGGGCTGGTGCTGATCGGCGTCTTCATCTCCGTGGTGCTGGAGCTGTGCGGGCTCTCGTCTCTGGCCTTCGCGGTGGGCGTCTACCTGCCGCTCTCCACCTCCACGCCCATCATGGCCGGTGGCATCGTCCGCTTCCTCGCCGACAAGACCGCCAGGCGCAGGGTGAGCGACGCGGAAGCGGAGAGCGGCCCGGGCGTGCTCTTCTCCTCGGGTCTGATCGCGGGTGCCAGCGTCGTCGGCACCATCCTCGCCTTCCTGCAGCTGAGCGAGCCGACCCGCAACTTCCTCAACTCCATCAACGTCAGCGCCAGGATCCCCGGGTTCGCCACCAGCGACCTGGTCTCGCTGCTCCTCTTCCTGGGCCTCGGCGCCGTGCTCTGGGCGGTGGCGACGGAGCGCTGGCTGGGCGCGAAGAAGGCATGATCGAAGTTCGCATCGCGCAGAGCCCGAAGGACGTGCAGACCTGCCTGCGGCTGCGCTGGACCGTCTTCGTCGAGGAGCAGGGCGTGCGGCCCAGCGACGAGTTGGACGCGCACGATCGCAACGATGCGATCCACGCGCTGGCCTCGCTCGACGGCGTTCCCTGCGGCGCGGGGCGCTTCATCTTCGAGGAGCCCGGCCTGGCGAAGATCCAGCGCATGGCCGTAGTCGACGACGTGCGCGGTCGCGGCGTGGGCAAGGCGCTGCTCCAGTTCCTCGAAGCGGAGGCGAGCCGACGCGGCGCGTCGCGCCTGACCCTGTGGGCGCAAGTGCGCGCCCGCCCGTTCTACGAGAAGGCGGGCTATGCGCCGGTCGGCGCCGAGTTCGACGACGGAACCGGGATCCCGCACCAGCGCATGGACAAGCGCATCTGAGGAATGCAGAGGTCCGACACCCGTTGTATCGACAACAAGGAGGCAACGTTTGAACCTGCTCCGAATCGCCGCGCTCGGTCTGGGCGCCGCGCTGCTGGTCCCCATCGGCGCGCGCGCCGACTCCGCGAAGCACGAGGAAGGCTTCAGTGAGCTGACCATCGACCAGGTCGCCAACCTGATCGCCAAGAAGGACGCCGACGTCTTCGACAACAATTCGAAGAGCGACTTCGACAAGGGTCACGTGCCCACGGCGAAGTGGGTGGCCTTCAACCAGGTGAAGGCCGGCGATCTCCCCCCCGACAAGTCGCGCAAGCTGGTCTTCTATTGCGCGAACCCACATTGAATGGCCTGCCACCAGGCCGCCCGTGCGGCGGTCACCTACGGATACAAGAACGTGTTCATCATGCCGGACGGCATCCAGGGCTGGCAGAAGGCCGGCAAGACGGTGGAGCACGGGAATAGCTAGGAAGTAGTCCTGAACCGCGCTGGTGCCCGTGCCCGACTTCGTCCTCGGCACGGGCACCGCACCAGCACGCTTCATCTGACCGCGAATCCCCGGTCCGTGCGGTTCACCGCATTCTTCACCGTCAGGCCGCGCCGATTCAGCAGATCGATGGTGACATGGTGGTTGCCGTGGTGCGCGCGCCGTAGATGCTGCGGCTTCCACTCCACGATCAGCGGCAGTTCCCGCCGATCCAGCACGATGCGCAGCTTGTCCCCCCGCCGCGCCAGCCGGCCGTGGGCCAGGTAGAAGTCGAGCACCGGCTTGTCCGCGCCCGGCTGCAGACCCTCCAACGGAACCGCCACCTCCGGATCCGCCGCGTCGGGCTGCTGCTCGTGCCCGCGCGTGATCTTCAGCTTGGGGGCATCCTTCGCCGGTTCGCCGATGGGCAGGACGTAGGTGAGGATGGGCTTACGCGGATCCGGCCAGGCCACGAACTCGGCCGCCTTGCCCGCCTTGCCTTCGAGCTTCGGGCCCACCCAGAAGCGCGTCATTGCAAACGCCCCCGGCGCCTTCACCACCTCGTGCCACGGCCGGCAGAGCACGGCGCGGATCAGGTGCGGTCCGCGTGGCAGCCCCTGCAGCAGCATGGGGCCCGAGGCGTCGTCCACCTCCACGGCAGGCTCGTTGTCCACGATCAGGTGCGCATGCGGGACCGGGCCGCCGGTGTGCAGCGCGCCGACGGCGTAACCGGAGATGTGGACCTTGATGGAGATGCCCGCCACCTCATCGAGCTGCGCGTGGTCGGCGGGCGAGACAAAGGAGATGGCGGCCTTGGCGAACACGGCGCTGTCGCCCTTGCGCCGCGGATCGTCCTCGGGGCGCGCCGGCGCGGCGGCCGCCTTCTGCGGCTGCTTCTTGCGCGGCTTCGCGGCTCGAGCCGGGAACGAGAGGCAAAGCGCGAGCAGGAAGAGCAGGGCGACCCTCAAGGCTTGGGCCCCTGCTCGGCCATGAGCCGCTCCCTGCGCACGCGGGCGTGCGCGAGGCGGATGGCGCGACGCTCGCCGGCATCGAGCGAGCGCCGGCGATCCTCGTCGTTCTCCAGCTCCAGCGGCGGGACCTCCACCGGCCTGCCGTGCTCGTCCTGCGCCACGAAGGTCAGGAAGGCGGTGCAGGCGTGGCGCCGCTCGCCGGTGAGCGGGTCCTCGCTCTCGATGCGCACGCCGGCCTCCATCGAGGTGCGGTAGGCGGCGTTCACCTGCGCGCGCAGCTCGACGATCATTCCCACCCGGATGGGCTGCAGGAAGTGCAGGTCGTCCATCGATGCGGTGACCACGCGGCGGCGGCAGTGCCGTTGGCAAGCCACGGCGGCGGCGACGTCGATCCACTGCGCGATGCGGCCGCCGAACGCGGTGCCCAGTGGATTGCCGTCGCCGGGCAGCACCGACTCGGTCATCACCACGCGGCTGGCGCGCGGAGTCCTCGGGTCGCTCATCGATTCACCTCGAAGCGCTGCAAGACCCGCCAACGGTTGGAGACGTCGAACAGCTCGGCGCGAAGCTGGCGTTGATCGGCTTCGACGCGCAGGAGCGGCATGGTGGGGTCGGCGGGCCCCGCCGCGTCGGAGGCGCGCGCGCTCCAGGTGCCCAGGTTGACGTAGAGCCGCTGCACCCCGGGCCGGCCCTCGGCCACGCCCCAGTCGATGACGTGGGTGTGTCCCAGCACCAGCACATCCGGAGGCGGCGGCTTTCCCGGCAGCGACTTATGCCCCTCCAGCGCGGCAAGGGCCGTCTGGCCGGCGCGTTCCCAGAGATCGTCGTCCATCTTCAGGCGCGAGCGGATGATGGAGGGCGTGGCCAGCCAGGACGCCGCGCGCGACATGTAGCCGTTCTCCACCAGCAGCTCGAGGAAGGCGTCGATGAAGCGCTCGAACACGCCTTGCTTCAGCCAGCGCTCCAGCACCGGCACAACCCGCTCCTCCGGCCGCAGCGTGACCAGCCGGTCGGCGTCGATGTGCACGTTGGTGCGCGGCGTGAGGTGCCGGATGAACGGCACCACGGCGTGATGGAGGATGGCGGTCATGGTCTCGCCGCCTCCGGTGGCGGTGGCGTTGGAGGGATCCCAGGAGTGGCCGTGTTGCAGCACCACCCACTTGTCCATCACGCGCCGCGCCGCCTGCACCTCGATCTGCACCTTGGAGAGGCCGATGGAATCCAGCGCCTCGCGGCCTCCCTGTTCGCCCAGGTGCCGGTCGTGGTTGCCGGGCACCAGCGTCACGCGGGCCTCGCCGGCCAGCGCCTCCAGCGCGTCCATGGCCAGCGGGTTGTTCTCCCGGATGGAGCGGAGGATGGCGGCCAGGGGCCGCGCCGGCTTGTCCTCCAGCGGGACGTCCAGCGAGACGCCGAATTGCGTCAGTCCCTTGCGCGGCGGGCAGGCCGCGGTCACGTCGAAGATGTCGCCTAGCAGCACCAGCTCGCTGTCGGGGTTGCGGGCGATGCCCCCGCAGAGCTCGGCAAAGCGCAGCCCCTGCTCCGAGTCGCGGAACATGGAGGCGAGAGTGCCCTCCCCGAGGTGCAGGTCGCTGACGACGTAGAGCGGCATTGCGCGCGGAGTCTACCCGCGCTTGCGCGGGCGCGGGCGACCTTTCCAGCCCTCCTGACGTAGGAGGTTTGCCTGCTCCCGCGCTACTTGTGGGGCAAGCGACCCGTCGCGGCGCGCCACCCGCCACCAGGGCACGTCGTCGAGGCGATGCAACGCCGCCACCACCGCGCGAGCGCCGAGCGGCTTGCCGGCGCGCAGCGCCACCTCTCCGTACGAAAGCGTCGTTCCGCGCGGGATGCCGCGCACGATCCGTCGCACCGCGCGCAGGAACGGAGTCATGACGCCACTACCGCTTCGCGAGAGAGACGCCCAGCAGCACCGCGCCGAATCCCAGCACGTTCGACGCCACCACGTACGCCAGCGCGCCGGCCGGGCGCCCGGCCTCGACCAGGCTCCACACCTCGAACTCGAAGGTGGAGAAGGTCGTATACGCGCCCACGAAGCCCACCGGCAGCAGGTAGCGCAGGCTGCTGTCCGCGATGCGGCCGCTGCCCGCTCCGAGGAAGAGCGCGATCAGCACGCAGCCGCTCACGTTGACGAACAGCGTCCCCCACGGCCAGGTGTGGCCCAGCTTCTGCGCGAAGAGCGTGGCCACCAGGAAGCGCGCCACGGCGCCAAGCGCGCCGCCGATGGCCACCAGGAGAATCGGCATCGGCGCACGGTAGCAAAAAAAGAAGCGGCCCGGACCCCTGAAGGCCCGGGCCGCTCCGTCAATGCCGCGACCTGGTCAGGGCGTGGTGGTGCCCTTGAGCGTCACGCCCGAGAACGCCGAGAAGCCCCGGATCATCACGAAGTAGTCCGCGGCCACCGGGTTGGTGAAGGTGCAGGTCTCGTTGTTGCCGGTGATGAACGGCCGGCAATCGAACGTCGCGGTGGTGGGCCGCGCGCCGCGGCGCACGTACAGGTCCGCATCGCCGGTGCCGCCGCTGGTCTGGAAGACCACCTGGGTCTTGCCCGCCGGCACCGTCAGCTTCCAGAACTGCTGGGAGCCGGAGGCGCCGGAGATGCCGGTCACCGGCACCCCGTTGGTGAGCGCGGTGGTGGTGTCGGCCGCGAAGGTGCCCCGGAGCGTCACGCCCGAGTACGCGGAGAACCCGTTCAGCATCACGAACCAGTTGCCCGCCGCCGGGTTGGTGAAGGAGCAGGTCTCGGCGTTGCCGTTGACGAAGGGCCGGCAATCGAACGTCGCGGTGGTGGGCTGGGCGCCGAACCGCACGTACATGTCGGCGTCTCCGGTGCCGCCGCTGATCTGGAAGGTCAGGCTGGTCTGGCCCGCCGGGACCGCGAGGACGAAGAACTGCTGCGAGTTGGTGGCGCCGGAGAGGTTGGTCACCGCCACGCCGTTGCTCAAGGGCGTCGCGCCGCCTGCCGCTGCCGTCACCGTCAGCGACACGGTGGCGCTGTGCGAGCCGGACGCCGCGCTGCCGGTCACCGTCAGCGTGAAGGTGCCTGTGGTCGCGGTGGAGGTGGCCGAGATGCTCAAAGTCGAGCTCGCGCCGGAGGTCACCGAGGTCGGCGAGAGCGTCGCCGTGACGCCCGCCGGCGCGCCGGTCACGCTCAGCGAAACGGTCTGCGCGGCGCCGGAGGTGGTGGCCGTGCTGATGGTGGACGAGCCGGCTCCGCCCTGCGCCACCGACACGCTGGTCGGGCTGGCGGCGATGGAGAAGTCATTGGCGGCCACCGCGTTGATGTTGAATGTGACGCTGGTGGAGTGCGTGGCTGACGCCGCCGTGCCGGTCACCGTCAGCGCGTAGCTGCCGGTCGCCGCGGTGCCCGAGTTGAGGGTGAGCGTGCTGCTGCCGCCCGCGGTCACCGAGGCCGGGCTGAAGGAGGCGGACGCGCCTGCCGGCACGCCGGAGACGCTCAGCGTCACCGTCTCCGCCGCCCCGGAAACCAGCGCGGTGGAGATGGTGGAGGTTCCGCTGTTGCCCGTGGTCACCGTGACGGTGGCCGGGCTGGCGCTGATGGAGAAGTCGTTGGTCGCCGCGGCGCCACAACCCGGGAACTTGAAGGAGCCGATGCGCGTGTGCCAGTTGAAGGTGCCGTTCGCGGGGATGTACTCGGTGGTGAACCAGAAGGTGCAGTCGTCCGTCGGGTCCACCGTCATGTTGCTGTAGTCGCCCCAGCGCGACAGCGTGGTCGTCTGCGAGCCGGCTCCGTTGATGATGGTGCCCTCGCCCTGCGTCATGGTGCCCGGCGCGTCGCCGGCGAGACGGCCGGTGTAGTGGATCTCGGGGTGCAGCGCGCTGGACGAGACGCTGAAGCCCAGGCCCATGTTGCCCGCCTGATCGAGCGCGATGGAGCCCATCCAGCGGAAGTTCGTGTCGGGCGCGTAGGTGCCCTGCTGGAAGATGCTCAGGTTGCGGCTCGCGTCCGGACGCAGCTCGTACCAGCGGACGCCGGTGCTGCTGCCGGAGGTGATGCTGTGGTTCACCACCAGGGCCTCGTGCCCGTCGGCGAAGTTGCGGTAGGCGAGCCGGAACATCAGGCGGTCGGACAGCGAGTCGAGCGTTTGGGTGGTGCCGGACTGCGGGATGCAGGTTCCCGACGCTCCGCAGGCTTCCGTGTAGGCCGCGGTGGCCAGCGTGGTGGGGCCGGTGAAGGTGGAGTTGGCGGGCGTTACGAAGTCGACGTGGAACTTCCAATACGCCAGCGTGTTGGCGGTGGAGCCCAGGGCCACCATGAACGCCGGCGATCCGGCCGGCGGCAGCCGCGCGCCGTCGAGGTCGGAAGGCAGCACGCCGCCGAACGCCGTGGTGGTGTTGAAGCACTGCTGCGTGGCCGCCTGGCCCGCCAGCATCTTGGCGCGGTCGTAGGCGCAGATCTTGGATCCCTGGAACGCGGTGCCGGCCGCGTTGAACATGTTGAAGGTCGTGTAATAGCCGTCCGGCCACACGCCCATCTTCGGGTAGTCGTTGAAGCCGGTGTACGGGAACGAGTACCGGTTGTACGCGCCCGTCGGATCGGCGGTCTGCGAGACGGCTACGCACTGGAGGAACGGCACCGTGCCGCCGTTGGCGTTGGTCACCGAGAACTGCGAGATCACCCAGCGGTTGGCGATGGGATCGTAGACCACCACCGGATCGCCGTCGTTGTTGGTCTGGCACCCGCCGCCGAAGCCGCTCCACAGCGTGTTGATGGCGACAGGCCCGAAGACCGCCGTGCCCGACTTGTTGAAGATGGCGAAGTCGCTGTTGACGATCTGCACGTAGTGGTTGGGGCCCACGTCTCCGTTGGTGTCGGGCGGCGCGGAGTTGACGGTGAAGGCGCCGGCTGGGCCGGTGAAGCCCTGGCCGACGCCGTCGAAGTTGAGCGAGGTGGCCGGCACCAGCGGCGAGGGCGCCGCCAGTTGCAGCACCGGATCGTTCGCCTTGGCAGTGTTGAAGTTGCGCGGAATGCGCTTCACCTCGTGCTCGATCAGCACCGAAGAGCGGGGCGCGGGCGGCAGCAGGGTCAGCGGGGCCGAGACGTCGTGCTGCACGTTCATCTCCGCGACGCCGCCGCGGATCACCTGAGCTTCGGTGACGTCGGCGGGCTCCGGCGCGGCGGCGCAACCCGCCAGGGCGGCGAGCGCGGCGGCGGAGCACAAAGCTGTGAAGGACGACCTTCGGAAGGGCGCACACGTCATCTGGGCTCTCCGGGAAACCAAAAGGAACGGTGGGCCTACAGCAGAGCGTGCGCTCCCTCGCCCCACAATAGAGTAGGAGCGAGTGGTCAAATGTGCGTCGATGTACCGCCAGCACTGAATGCCAGTGATTTCGATGAATTACAGCTATGTGTGAGGCAATGTAGTCAAATATCGTATCGGTCAGATGACCGATGCAGTGCCGCCGGCCCGGTACGCTTTCCAACTGCGCCCTTGGTCCGATGCGGAGGCGCTTGCGCTTGACG
>DASRTX010000486.1:0-8105 GCA_035655715.1 Myxococcales bacterium
TCCATCTCCGCCGCCATCCGCTCGAAGTCGGTGTCGAATTCGATCTCCAGCGTCTCCGGATCGACGCCTGGCCAGCGCGTCGCCACCGAGAGCCGCGCCGCCTCCGGCGACATCTCCACCGGATCGCCCACATGCGCCCACGCGTCGTCGGAGGGAAACGGCGCCCCCTCCAGCACGAGGGCCAGCCGCTCGGAGATGGGCTCGAAGTAGAAGCCGGTCTCGGGTGCGCGCGCCATCACGGGTCAGGAAAGAAATAGAGACGCCACGAAGAACGGGTATCTTACCGCAATGCGCGTCGCCCTGGCCCTGGTTCTCGCAGCTGCGCCTGCCCTGGGCGCGGTCCCCGAAGCGGGCGAGGGCACCATCTCCATCCTCGGCAACGTCCACACGGTGATCCCCAGCAACACCGGCTACCTGGTCGAGCAGGGCGCGACGCACTCCACCGCTCAGCCCGGCGGCATCGCCGCCTTCGGGTACCAGTACGACGAGGAGCTGCACTTCAAGATCGAGGTGGGCTACCTGTACGACAAGTACCGCATCGCCGGCGGCGATCTCCTGATCAGGAGCGTCCCCATCCTGATCGCGCTCGATACCGCCCTCTGGAAGGGTCGCATCTTCACCCTCTACGGCGGAGGCGGTATCGGGTACATGCTCAACACGGGCTCGCGCCATGGCGTGGACAACGAGGCCAACTCGACGGCAGGGTACGTGGCGCTGGGCGTCCGCGTGCAGCTGGGAGGCCCCATGGCGCTGGTCTTCGAGGATCGCTACCTGCTGGCCAGCGCGCAGGTCGATCCGGAGAGCAAGCAGGTGCTCAACCTGGGCGGAAACATGCTCTCGCTCGGCATCATGTTCCATTTCCTCGAGCCCGACGACAAGGGCAAGCCCAAGGGGCCCTGAGCAACCGGCCGCCTGGCCCATCTGTCGGTAACCGGCGCCGGGCGGCGCCGGGCCGCAGGCGACCGAAAAACGTGCACGAAAAATCACCTCGTGGGATGCTCTTTCCCATTCCAGACGTTCCCTGGAGCATGATGACGATGAGCGAAGAGACTGCTACGCCCCGCATCTCCAATCCCCCTGCCATCGACTCGGCATCGGATGGCGAGCTCGCGGCCCTGCGCAAGGAAGTGATCGAGGCGCGAAACCTCGTCATCAAGACGGACAACCTGCTCAAGAACCTCCACGCGGAGGTCAAGAACATGGGCCGGCGCGCCGAGGACCAGGAGCGCCGGCACAAGTACACCAGCGTCACCGCCTACATCCTCTTCGCGGTCATCGCCGTGGGCGGCGCCATCGCCTATGCCCGCGCCGAGGTCCGCACCGCCCGCGACGACGCCCAGGCCAACGAGTCCCGGGCCATCGCCCTGCAGAAGGACGCCGAGAAGATCAAGGCCGCCGACCAGGTGCGCCGCGAGGCCTCGGAGAAGGCGCTGCGCGTCTACGATCTGCTGGCCAGCGAGAAGGAGGGCCCGGCCCTCAACCAGGCCATGACGCAGGCCATGCACCTCGACCGCGGCCAGATCTCCGCGCTCGAGTCCAAGTCCATCGACGATCGCGCCGCCGGTATGAAGCAGAAGATCGCCGACGCGGCCCGCACCGCCGGCGAGGCCGCCTTCCGCCATCAAGATTGGAAGGCCACCAGCCAGGAGCTGGGCCGGTACGTCGAGCTGGAGCCCAAGGTCGCCGACAACATGATCTGGTTCCACCTGGGAAGCGCGCGCGTGCAGACCCGCGAGTTCCAGGGCGCCATCCAGCCGCTGGAGAACTTCATCAAGGGCACCGGCGGCACCAAGACCGCCCAGTACGCCGGACTTCTCCTCGGTCAGGCCTACGAAGAGGTGGGAAATCACGCCCGCGCCCGCGACGTCTACGAGCGCGCCGAGAACCTCTACCCTGGCAGCGATTTCGCGCCGATGATCCGGACGCGCTTGCGCCGGCTCGCGGCAGCCTCGGCAGCGGTCGGAACGCCGCCCGCGACGGCTTCTGCGCCCAAGCCGCAGTAGCCGCGCGCCTGGTTCATCTTTGCTGGAGTTCCTTGCGCGCCTGCGCCAGCGCGTCTTTCACGCGGCGCGCATCCTCGGCGGCCTCTTCGCCGGATCGGGATAGCCTCCGGCGCAGTTCCTCGATGCCATCCAATGCCTCGGAGAGCGCGCGGCCTGCGGCTCCATCCCCCAGCTGGCACATCCCGTTGACCCGCGCCAGCTCGTCCTCCCACCGCCGCGACCAGGTATCCCACTCGCGCGAGAGCGCGTCCCCCTCCAGGCCGCCGGGGGCGGGCTGCACCGCGCGGGCCGAGATCTGCGCGTAGAGCCGCTCCACCTCCTCCAGGCACGCCGTGGCGCTCTGCTGCGGCGCGTTTGGCAGCCGCCGGCCGTAGACGTCGCCCACCACGCTGCGGATCAGCTGGAAGAAGAGAACGCCGCAGAAAGCGGCATAGGCGCAATACAGCGCGACGCGGTAGTTCCTCAGAGCGGGGTCGCGCGGCACGCGCAGGGTCTAGCTTGGGACGGCCGGCCGTTCAAGGGCCTGCAGAAGGGTTGGCCACGTCGGGCAGCGCCACCTTGTAGCGGCCGCTCGTGTCGGTGAGCGCGCTGCCCAGGAAGATGGAGCCATCGCCGGTGGCATCGCGCGCGTAGAAGCTCACCGTCGCGCCGGAAACGCCGAGGGCACCGGCCTGGCAGGGTCCCGCGCAAACCGTGCCTACCGCCTGGAGCGGCGGCGCGATCTGGATGTTGGGCAGCGCGCTCTCGGGGGGATCGGCGGGGTCGAGGACGATCTGCACGATCTTGCGCGGCAACCCGGAATCTGCGGGAGGCGTCACTTCGAACCGCCAAACGCCGGCATCAGCCTCGATCTTGTAGAAGCCGTTGAGCTCGGTGGTGACGAAGACGCTGCGGTTGGTCACCAGGCGATCCGCCAGCCGCGTCGCGGTGATCTGGACGTTCGCGCCGGCGGGCCTGCCGTCCGGCAACACCACTTGCCCGGCGCGTTTCAGCTTGGCAGGGCACTGGACGTCCACCGGTCCGGCGGCGGGAACGACGACGGTCAATTCGGCCGAGAGCGCCGGCGCGGTGGCGTCGGCGGGCGGCGCAGCCTCGAGCAGGTACGACCCCTCGCGCAGGGTCAGCGCATAGGTGCCGTCGGCCGCGGTAATGGCGGAGCGGGACAACGTCCACCCCGGAGTCGTGCTCCTGGCATAGACCACCGCCGAGGCCACCGGAGTACCGGCGGAGTCGAACACGGTTCCGTGGACCACGGAGGTGGGCGGCAGCGGCAGCGAGAGGATCGCGGCAGCCACCACCGGGTCGTAGGTGGGCAGCGGGTCGGGCGGGGTCGGCGCGGGCGAGGCTCCCGCATCGGCCGCAGCCGGCGCCGGTGGGCCGATCTGCAGGATCAGCTGCCCGGTCCCCGGTGGGAGCGAGAGCGCATAGCCGCCGTCGGCCTGCGAGATCGCCGGCGCGGAGATCGGCGCTCCCGAGGGATCCACCGCGATCACGCTGGCGCCCGGGAGCGGCACGCTGCCCGGCGTGGTCGTCAGGCCGCCCTGGAACGCCAGCAGCGCGCCGGGCCTCGGCAGGGAGATGTCGAATGGCGAGGTCGCGGTCGCTGTATCGAGGACGCCGGGCCGGAGCGGAGGCAGCGGCCCCGGCGGCCGGACCAGGATGTCCCAGGCGCCTTGCGACAGGGTCGCCTTCCAGATGCCGCTGGGGTCGGTGGAGACCGCCACCTGCTCGACGTGATCGGGGATCAGCGGTGCGTGGCTGGTGAGCGTGACCAGCGCCCCGGGGGTCGTTTGCGGAGCGCCGACGTCCTGCTGCTGGGCCACCGTCCCGCTGAAGGTCACCAGCGGGTCCAGCGCGAAGTTGTTGAGGGCGCTCTGGTGCATGTCGACCGCCACCTGCTTGACGCCCAGGGTGGAGGTGCCCGGCGGCCGTACCTCCGCGTCGATCACCGAGAGCCCGGAGGCGGGCGGCCGGCACTCTCCCAAAAAGCACACGTCGGACCGGGCGCACTGGCGGCTGCTGGTGCACGACGACGAGGTCACGTGCGGATCGCGGAGCGAGCAGCCCGCGGCGGCCAGCGCGATGAGCAACTCGCGCTTCATGGCGGACACACCCGGACGGAGGGAAGGGTGTTGGAGCAGGTCGGCCGCGCCGGATCCTGTTCCACTTGTACGTCGATGAAGAAGCGATAGACCGCCGATTTGAAGTTCGGCAGCATGGTACGACCGGGCTGCGCCGCCTGTTCGTTCGGATCGAAGCCGTCGGGTTCGCCTACCACCACGTCGAGCACGTGCGAGCCGCTGGTGGTGATCTGCCGCGCATCGGGGTCGAAGACGAAGCCCGGGAAGACGCGCGTCGTGGCGGTGGAATCGTTGAACGTGCCCTTGATGGTAGACGTGCTGCGCACCCCGGTGGTGTTGGGCAGGCTCGCGTCGTAGTCGATGAACCAGCGCGTCTGCAGATCCACGGTCGGGTCGGCGTCGAAGACGGGAAGCGGCGGGATCTGCAGCTGGCAGTGGCAGGGCAGGGGCGTATGTGCCGCGTCCGCTGCCCCTCCCCGATAGAGCTGGAGGGTTGGCACGGTCAGATAAGGCTGGAACGAATCCACCTCGAAGACGGGACTCGCATGCGGCTCGATGACAATCGGTTCGATGTCCTGCGGCACCAGGCACCCCGGGACGATGAACGCGCACACCAGTCCAGAGACCCTGATCGCAAGCCGTGCGCCAGGAAGAAACGATCGCGAATCCAACCGCTTGAGGGTTGATGTGGTGAATTCTCCGACCCTCTGACGCGACATCCTTGTCAGACCTCGTCCCCGGGCACGTCGTCGGGCGGCAGGGTCTCGCCGCGGCGCTCCGCCTCCATGCGCTCCAGGTGGCGGAAGATGGTGCGCGGGTCCACGCCCAGGTCCTTGGCCGTCTTGGTGCGGTTGCCGGCGTTCCTCTCCAGCACTTCGTTGATGTAGCGCTTCTGCCACTCGTCCCGGGCCAGGGTCAGCGGCAGGATGGGTTCCAGCTGCTCGGGGCGCAGCTCCATGTCGTCTGGGCTGATCAGCGGCCTGTCGGCCAGCACCACTGCCTTCTTGATGCGGTTCTCCAACTGGCGGATGTTCCCTGGCCAGCGGAAGCGCTTGATGGCCACCAGCGACTGCGGCGAAAAGCCCTTCACCTTGCTGGAGAGCTCGCGGATGGCGCGGCCCAGGAACCATTTCGCCAGCATGGCCGCGTCCTCGCCGCGCTCGCGCAGCGGCGGCAGGTGCAGGTGGACGACGTTGATGCGGTAGAAGAGATCTTCGCGGAAGCGACCAGCCTTCAGCTCCTCGTCCAGGTCCTTGTTGGTGGCGGCCACGATCCGGATGTCCACCGCCTCCGGCTTGTTCTCTCCCACCCGGGTCACGGCGCGATCCTGGAGGGCGCGCAGCAGCTTCACTTGCAGCTGCAGCGGCATCTCGCCGATCTCGTCGAGGAAGAGCGTGCCGCCGCTGGCCGCCTGGAAGCGGCCGGGCCGCGCCGACACCGCGCCGGTGAAGGCGCCCTTGGCGTGGCCGAACAGCTCGCTCTCGAGCAGGTTCTCGGGGATGGCGCCGCAGTTGATGGCGACGAAGGGCCCGTTCTTGCGCGGGCTGCGCCGGTGGATCTCGCGGGCGATCAGCTCCTTGCCGGTGCCGGTCTCTCCGGTCACCAGCACGCTGATGTCGGTGCCCGCCACCTTGTCGATCTTGCGGAAGATGCTCCGCATCGCGTCGCAGGATCCGATGATGTCGCCGTAGGCCTGCTCCTCGATGCGCTCGAGCAGCGCCTTCCGGTCCGCGCGGAGCTCGTCGAGCTGCCTGCCCAGCTCGACCAGCAGGACGGCGGTGCTGCAGAAGCTGGTCGCCACCTCCAGCTCCGGCTTCCCGAACAGGTGCGTCAGCTTGTCGTTGCCCAGGTAGATGGCGCCGATCGTCTCTCCGCGCATCACCAGCGGCAGGCAGAGCACCGAGGCCAGCTTGAGATTCACCACGCTCTCGCTGACGTTGAACTGCGCATCGTGCAGCGCGTCCTCGATCAGCAGAGGCTCGCGCGTCTCCAGCACCCGCTTGACGATGGTGTCGGAGAGCCGTTCCACCGCGTCGGCCACGTTCTCGCGCTGGAAGTTGCGCGCCTTGAGGATCTGCGGCGCGCCCTCGTTCAGCGCCAGCACGAACCCCTTGTCGGCCTGGACCACCTCGATGATGGCATCGAGCAGGGCGGTGAGGGCGGCGTCCATCCCGGGCTCGCGCGCCAGCTGCCGCGCGAACTCCGCCAGCTTGGAGGTGGCGAGCGAGGCGGGATTGCGCCCTGCCACGCTCCGCACCTCGAGGGGAGTGGGGATGCGGTCCGCCGCCTGGAACACCAGATGGGTCGATCCGAGTTGCAGTGTGTCGCCGTCGGCCAATGTGTGCTGCCCGCGCTTCTTGCCGTTGACGACCAGTTGCGCCCCCTCCAATGCCGTCGCGGTGAAGGACTGGCCGTCGAACTGGATGGCCACCACGCCGCGCAGATCGGCCACCCGCACGTCGCTGTCCGGCGCGGCGGCGATGGTGGTGAGGGCCTTCACCAGCGCCACCGCCGAAGGCGCCTCATCCGCGCCCTGCGTCACGAGGAGAGCCGCCATCAGGGTACCTGCCCGGGCTGGAGGAGGCGGTCAGGCAGCACTTCCTCAGGCTTGTAGTTGATGGCGGCGTGCACGGCGCCGCCGGCCCACAGCGCGAAGAATACGGCGGCGCCCACCCATTTGATCACGTCGAGCCGCTGCGCGTTCTGGTAGGCGTTGCCGCTCCCATTGGGGTTGAACTTGCCGGTGTCGTTGTCGCGCAGTCCCTCGATGAGCAGGGCGCTGCCGGCGCTCGCTGCGCCGGAGATGAGCTGGCCGGTGGCCAGCGTGATGCCCAGCGTGCGGTCGCCGTTCTGCAGCTGCCCGATGCCGAAGGGCATCATCGTCACCCAGAATTCGTGCTCCACCACCCGCCGCTCGATCCGCGGCGAGAGCACCGCCAGACGCTTGCGCTCCTCCTCCAACTCGCGTCGACGGCGCTTCTCCGCCTCCTCCGCAGCGGCTTTTTTCTGCGCCTCCTGCTCGGCGCGCTTCTGGGCGCGGATGGGCGCAAGGCGCGGCTCGGCTTCCTTCTTCACCTCGTCGAAGAACTGCACCGCGTTGGGCGGCACGTAGAAGGGGTCCAACTCTGCGTCCGGATCGAGGTAGAGATACTCGAGGAAAGCGCTGTACGAGTCGCCCTTGCGGCCCTGGTAGAAGAGCGACAGCCCGAGCAGCCGGTATGCCTCGGCGCGGGACTGCAGCGACTCGAACCGCCCGGCCTCGAGGAGCGCCGCCAGCATCTTCGAGGCCTGCGCGTAGTCGCCGTACTCGAAGGTGCGGCGCGCCTGGTTCATCGCGTCCGCCGCCGCCTGCGACTCGGGCTCCTGGACGGGCGCCGGCTGCGCGACGAGGAGGACGCCGAGCAGGAGGACGATCACGGCACCGCCTGGGCGTAGTCGAGGGTGTTGAGCATGCCGGCCTTGAGCGTGGTGACCAACGTGCGATCACCGATGGTGACGGTTGCCTTCTGATCGAGCGCCTTCATCGCGTAGGGGCGGGTATCGGAGGACGTGCCCACGAGGACGCCTTCCACCAGCACGCGCGCGCCCTCCGGAGCGTTGACGACGCGGAACCGCGCGGGCAGCGGCGGCCCGTACTGGAGCTGGTAGAGCTGGTCGGCACGGTTGGGGTTGACCACCAGCTCCTGCGTCGCATCGGCGCAGCAGGGGTGGTGCACGAGCACGCTGTGCGCGCCCGGCGTGAGCGGGAGCGAGAACATGTTGCTGTTTCCAATGTCCCTGCCGTCGACGGAAACCTGGGCGGCGAAGCGCGCGTGCAGCTTGACCGCCAGCGCGTGCGACTCCCCCGCTGCCACGCGCCGGTCGGTCTCCCGGCGGCCTGGCTCCCGATCCGTTCTCCTGCGCGGCGGCTTCTGGCTCACCGCCTTTTCCGGGGGCGCGCCCGTCGGTAGCGGCTGGGCCGGCTTGGGAGGTTCGGGAACGACGGCAGGTGGCTGCGGGTGCGCCGTCTGCTCGCGTTCCC
>DASRTX010000487.1:0-2809 GCA_035655715.1 Myxococcales bacterium
AGGGCCGCCTTTCTCGCAGCAAGGCTGGGGGGCGGCTCGACGATGCGCGCGTCCTCGTCCGCCTCGAAGGACTCGCCGACTCCGAGCGAGATGGTCCGCGCCCTGGCGATGGCCAGAGCGGCGCCCCGGAACGCGAGCGCGCCGCCGGCCACGCTCAACTTCGCGGCGCCTCGCGCGGCGTGCAGCGCCCAGAGATCGGTCGCGATCACCAGCGCCGCGGCGGCCACCGCGCAGAGCAGCACCGCCGCGCCCGCCACCGACAACTCCGAGCGCGCCGTGCCCGCGAGCAACGCTCCCAGCGCCCCGCCCGGAGCGTGGCCCTGCAGGCGGGAGCGGACGAAGAGGTCGACGATGCCCATGGCGGCGAGCGAAAAGAGGAGCCACGAACCCGCCCGCCCGAAGGAGAGCCGCGGCCGTCCCACGATCAGCGCGCAGGAGATGGCGCAGAGAAAGAGCGCCAGCGCGTATCCGCCCACGCCGGAGAGGTCGAGCAGCGCGCCGGCGATGCGGTGGCCCACCGGACCGGCCCAGTTCTCCGCCGCCGCCCGCGGGCGGTAGGAAGAGAGCCCGAGCAGCAGGACGAGCGCAAAGGCACCGAGCAGGATGCCCGCCACCGGCCTCTTCCAATTCGGGCCGGCCCCTTGCGCCCCGCTCTTCCCCTTGCGCCCCATCCGCACCTCCGGACGCACCACCCCCGTGCGGGCGGAAAGCGCCTCAGGGGACTGTAAGGGGGGCCCTCGTTCCGTCAACTTTTCGGGCGGGCCCGCGCCCGAAACCGTCGCTTTACAGTAGAGTTGGCGCAGCCTATAGGTTCACGCCTTCCGAGGGGGAGACGCGACGATGGAAGTCCGCTGCGACAAGTGCCAGGCACGCTACCGGGTCGACGACGCGCGCATCGGACCGCAAGGCCTCACCATGCGGTGCGGCAAATGCCAGAACACGTTCCGCGTCACCCGTCCCCCCGCGGACGCGGGGCCGGCCCCGGCGAAGCCCGCGCCCGCCACACCCCCCGCGCCCACGCCCGAAGCGAGCGGCACCATGGTGTTTTCGGCGCCCACCGGCGCCCGCCCGACGCCGGCCGCGCCGCCCAGGCCGCCGCCAGCCCCGGCAAAACCACCGCCCGCGAAGACCGCTCCCGCTCCCGCGGCGGAGGGCGCCGGCCGCACCATGATGTTCCAGACCGGAAACCTCAAGGCCGCCCCGGCGCCCAAGCAGAAGCCGCCCGAACCTCAGGAAGCGCGTTCCACCATGGTCTTCGGGCAGCCGCCATCCGTTCCGAAGCCTGCAGCCTCCCCGACCAAGGCGGTTCTGTCCAAACCGACGCCCCCAAAGCCTGCCGCGGGCGACGAGGCGTCCGGGGCCACCATGATGTTTGGGTCGGCACCCCAGCCGACCCCCGCCGCCTCTCCGGCAGCGCCCCTCCAACCGGAGCCGCCGGCGACCACCGAGCCGGAGGCGGCCGCGAGGACCCAGCCCGAAGCGCAGGGGACGGACGCAGAACCGCCCGCCGGCATCGCCGCGGAACAGACACCTCCGCCGGAAGAGGAGGACGCCGCCGGTCTGGCGGCGCCCGAGGAGGAGACCGCGGTCGACAAGCCGGGAACCTTCGACAAGGCGCCCCCCAGGGGTCTGCTGATCGGCGTCGCGGCGGGCCTGGCAGCGCTGATCGTCGCGGGAGTCATCGCTATCGCGGTGAAGCGGCTGGGCAAGCACGCGCCGCCGTCCGCCGCGGTGGAGACGCTCACCTCCGCGCAGGCGGACGCCGACAAGGACACGCTCGCCTCGCTCGCCTCCGCGGAGGCCAAGGCAAGGGACGCGTTGGACGTGGCCGGCCCCCGGGCCCGCTTTCCCGAGGCGACCGCCGCGCTGGCGCGCATCGAGCTGCAATGGGCCGATGCCCTGAGCGACCAGGCCGCGCGGCTGGGCGACGACGATCCCAAGGCCGTCCAGCTGCGCAAGGACGCCGCTGCCAAAGGGAAGTCCGCTTTCGAGACCATCTCTTCGGCGACGAAGTCGAAGGACAACGAGGCCTCGCCTGACCTGCAGCTGGCCCTCGCCGACTATTACCGGTTCAAACAGTCGCCGGCGCTGAACCGGTACCTCAAAGCGGTGAAGGACGATCCGCGCGCCGCGCTCATCCAGGGGATGGCGGCGGCGCAGGAGGATGACGCCGGCAAGGCCGTGCCCCTGCTCAAGACGGCGGTGGCCAGAAGCCCGCAGAGCGCGCGCATCCATTTCCGGCTCGCGCTCGCGTATGCGGGCCTCAAGGATGATGCCAACGCCCGCGCCGAGCTGAAGGAGACGCTCAAGCTCTCTCCCCAGCACGAGCGCGCCAAGGCGCTGATGGACCAGCTGGGCGCTCCGAGCGCCGCGGAGCAGAAGTAGTTACAAGGACGGACGATGACCATCGAGAAACCCAGCAACCAGGAAGACGAGTACTTCGCCCGCGAGGATGCCGAGCGCATGCGCAAGCTCCACAAGGAGGAGCAAGCGCGCCTCACCCGATCGGAGCGGGAGGCGCTCCGCAAGCAGCACGCCGGCCGCTGCGCGAACTGCGGGGCGCTGATGGTTCCCGAGCAGGTGGCGGGAGCGACCATCCTCCACTGTCCTGCCTGCGGCGGGGCCTTCCTCGACCGGACTTCGTGGGAGTTCATCCACGCGCAGGCCGAACCGCAGGGCGTGATGGACGCCGTGCTCAACTGGTTCAAGTCGGCGAACAAGCCGTAGGAGTCGGACGTGGCCATCGATCGCGCGCAGGTGCGGCACGTGGCGCGCCTCGCCCGGCTGGCGCTGTCGCCGGACGAAGAGG
>DASRTX010000488.1:0-2781 GCA_035655715.1 Myxococcales bacterium
GAGCCATAGGTAGCCCAGCCGCTCCGCCACCTGGAAGGATTCCGTGTCGCACTTCAGCGACGGCTGGGAGGCGCAGCGCCCACCGCCGTCGGCGCCGAAGCTCCAGCCATGGTAGCCGCAGACCACCCTGCCATCGCGCACGCTGCCGGCCCCCGAGAGCGAAGCGTTGCGGTGCGGGCAGAGGTCCGCCACCGCCGCTGGAATCCCCTTCGCGCCGCGGAACAGCGCGTGCGCGCGCCCTCCGATGCGGACTCCGACGGGCCGATCCGCGGGCAGGGCAGAGGAGGGCAGGACGGGATGGAAGTAGCGGGTCAGCGAGAGCATCAGTCCCTCCTGCGAAGCGCCCGGGAGATCTTGCGGGCATCGATGCCGATCTCGCGGAGATTTCCGCTGATGGGATTCGTATACCCGATGAAGAACAGCGACGGCGCGGCCGGGTGCGTGCGCGCGCCGTGCGCGAGGGGCAGCCCGCGGCCGTCGAGGATGTCGAGGTGCCCCACCAGCCGCTCCAGCGCGCGGATGTAGCCGGTGGCCGCGATCACCGCATCCGGCTGGAGGCGCGCGCCGTCGGCGAGGATCACCTCGCGTCCCTCGAATCCGCGCACGGCTGCAACGGCCGTCACGCGCCTTTCGCGCAGCGCCTGGAGCAGGCCTGGGTCGAGGATGGGGATCTGCCCTTCGCGCGCCCGCGCATAGGTGCCGCGCGGCGGCCGCGCGAGTCCGTAGGGCCGCAGGTCGCCCACCGCCAGCCGCTGCACCAGGCCGGTGATGGGATCGACGATGGCGGGCGGAAGCCGCCGGAGCGCGAGGCCGAGGCGCTGCGCGGAGAGCCCCAGCACCTCGCGCGGGAGGATGTTGGGCGGCGTGCGGACGGCGATGCTCACCGACGCCGCGCCACCTTCGGCCAGATCGACGGCGATCTCGGCGCCGCTGTTGCCGGTTCCCACCACCAGCACGTTCCGTCCGCGGAATGGCGACGCGTCCTTGTAGCGCGCCGAGTGCAGCAGCTCGCCGGTGAAGGACGCCCTGCCGGGCCAGTCGGGCAGGTGCGGCGTGTGGTTGTAGCCGGTCGCGATCACGGCGGCCCGCGCCCAGAGCGGACCCGCGGGCGTGCTGAGCTTCCAGGCGCCGTCCTCGCGGTCGATGCGCTCGACGGGCGTGGAGAACCTCAGCTCCAGCGCGTGGTGCCGCGCGTAGTCCTCCAGGTATTCCACCACTGCCGCGCGCGGCACCCACTTCCCGTGCTTGCGGGGAATGGGCAGCCCGGGCAGTCCCGAGAGGATGCGCTCGGTGTGGAGGTGCAGACGATCGTAGTGCGCGCGCCACGCCGCGCCGACCGCGGGCGCCTTGTCCACCACCAGCGGCCGCAGCCCCTCCGCCCGGAGCGTCGCAGCCACGGCCAGCCCGGCTGGCCCGGCCCCGACGATGACGGCGTCGTGATTCGAGGCCACGAGTCCTCCTGCAAGACTCCGCGGCGGAACATAGCATCAGCCTCTCGCGCGGGGTTCCGCCGTGAAATGCGCCCGGGCATGCGTTAAGGTCCGCGCATGCCCGCGCTCCACACCTGCATGCTCTGCGAAGCCGTCTGCGGTCTGGAGGTCGAGCCGACCACGGGCTCCGTGCGGGGCGACGCCGCCGATCCCTTCAGCCAGGGCCACATCTGCCCGAAAGCGGCCGCCATCGGTGACGTCCAGGCCGATCCCGATCGCATCCGCGAGCCGCAACGGCGCCGCGGCGACCGCTGGGAGTCCGTCTCCTGGGACGCCGCGCTCGAGGAGGCCGGCGCGCGCATCGCCGGGGTACAGCGCAAGTACGGGCGCAGCGCGGTCGGCCTCTACGTCGGGAACCCGACCGTCCACTCCTATTCGGCGGTGCTGGCGAGTCCGCTGTTCTCGCGCGCGCTGGGCAGCCGCGCCCGCTTCTCCGCCACCTCGGTGGACCAGCTGCCGCACATGCTGGCCGCGCTGGAGATGTTCGGCCACCAGCTCCTGCTGCCCGTGCCGGACGTGGATCGCACCCACTTCTTCCTGGTGCTCGGGGCCAACCCGCTCGCTTCCAACGGCAGCTTGATGACGGCGGGCGGCATCTCCCGGCGCCTCGACGCGCTTCGCCAGCGCGGCGGCAAGCTGGTGGTGGTGGATCCGCGGCGCACGGAGACGGCGGCGAAGGCAACCTCGCACCTGCCCATCCGCCCGGGCACCGACGCGCTGCTGCTGCTGGCGATGCTCCAGGTGCTCTTCGAGGACCAGCGCGTGAACCTGCGCCACCTGGCACCCTTCACCGACGGGCTCGATCGCCTGCGCGAGGCGGCCGCGCGCTTCCCTCCCGAGCGCGTGGCGGAGCGGACCGGGATCGCGGCGGACGCGATCCGCGAGCTGGCCCGGTCGTTCGCTTCCGCGCCCGCGGCCGTGGCCTATGGACGCGTCGGCGCCTGCACGCAGGAGTTCGGCGGGCTCACGGCCTGGCTGATCGTCGCGCTCGACGCGGTCACCGGCAACCTCGACCGCGAGGGCGGCTTCATGTTCACCACTCCCGCCGCCGACCTGGTCGGGCTGGCCGCCCGCACGGGAGATCACGGCCACTTCGGCGTCTGGCGCAGTCGGGTGCGCGGCTTGCCGGAGTTCGGCGGCGAGCTGCCCTCCGCCGCGCTGGCCGAGGAGATGGACACCGAGGGCGACGGCCGCATCCGCGCGCTGATCACCTTCGCGGGAAACCCGGTGCTCTCCACGCCCAACGGGGCGCGGCTGGACCGCGCGCTGTCGGGCCTCGAGTACATGGTCT
>DASRTX010000489.1:0-9438 GCA_035655715.1 Myxococcales bacterium
GGCGATGCGCTCGGCGGGCACGCCGGTGGCCGCCGCGGCCCAGGCCGGATCGTGTTTCGACACGTGCGCCGCGAAGGCGTCGAAGCCGAGCGTATGGCGCGCGACGAACTCGCCATCGTAGAGGCGCTCGGCGACGATCACGTGCAGCATCCCCAGCGCCAGCGCGGCGTCCGTCCCCGGCCGGACCAGCACGGTCTCGTGCGCCTGCGCCGACGCCTCGGTCCGCCGCACGTCGATGGCGATCACCTGCGCGCCCCGCCGCCTTGCCGCTGCCAGGTGGGGGCCGGTGAGCGGCTGGCTGGCGAGGTTCGCGCCCCAGAGGATCACCAGCGCCGAGTGCGCCGCCAGGTCTTCCTTGGTGTTTACCCGGAGGACGCCTGTCAGCCCGAGCCCGAAGGCGCCCAGCCCCCAGCAGATCATCGACGGGCTCCACCACTGGCTTCCGTAGAGGTCGGCGAATCTCCGCATCAGCTCCGCGGAGAGGCGCACGCCGTAGTCGTTGGCGAACAGGCCGTGTCCGCCCCAGGCGCCCACCGCGCTCGGCCCCGCGACGCGGGCCTTCGCAGCGACGACATCGAGCGCATCGTCCCAACCGACGCGTTGCCAGCTGCCGCTGCGTTGGGTCCGGAGCATTGGGTAAAGCACCCGCTGCGGGTTGCCGTCGATCTCGCGCGCCGCCTGCCCGCGGATGCAGAGAAAGCCGCGGCTGTCGGGATTGTCGGGATCGCCCCGCACTGCCTGGAGCCGCCCGTCCTCGACGTCGAGCAGCATCCCGCACAGCGTCGGGTGGCAGCTCATCGGGCACATGGTGCGGAGGGTGCGCATGTGCGGTCTGCCGCGGGCTCAGCCGGGCGCGAGGAATCGGTCCGCCGTCAAGCCGCGAACTGCCGGTCCGGCAGCAGCCGCGCGATGGCGTCCCGCAGGTCCTTCACGGTCTTGATCCGCGACAGCTCCTCGTCCGGGATGCGCACCGAGAGCTTCTCCTCGAAGTAGCTCACCAGCTCCATCACAGCGACCGAGTCCATCCCCAGCGTGGCGATGACGGTGTCGCCCTTGAGGTCGGGCAGCCTGCGGTTGTCCACCTCGAAGGCGGCCTGCTTGAACATCTCCACCACGTTGATCGTCTCGGGCATCAATCGATCCTCTTGAGCGAGTACTGCGCCAGCGACTGGTAGTGTTTCTCGAACCCGCGCACGCAGGTGGAGAGGTACCGGTCGTAATCGTCGAACACCTTGTCGCCCCAGGTGGCGCGGATCTTCGCCTCGTTCTTGCGCAGGCGGTCGCGCCAGTGCCAGGTGGTCTTCATGTAGTCGAGGCGGCGGGTCTTCACCTCGAGCACTTCCCAGTACGGGTTGACGGCCGCGATGATCTCCTCCAGCCGCGGCGTGATGCCGCCGGGGAAGATCTCGTAGGTCACCCAGCCCACGTCCTTCACGTCCTGCCGGTCGCGCGGCACGAAGTTGCGCAGGATGGTCTGCAGCCCGAAATACGTCCCCGGCCGCGTCCATTCGTGCACGCGGCGGAAGTAGTCGCGATAGGCAGGCACCGACTTGCCGTCCCGCGCCTCCTGCGGCGAGACGATGTGCTCCATCATGCAGATGGAGATCACCGCGTCGAACTTCTCGGCGGGCTTGAAGTCGCGGTAGTCGCAGACCTGGGCGGTCACGCCGCGCATGCCGCGCCGGCGGATCTCCGCGGCCTGCGCCTCCGACAGCGTGATGCCGTGGGCCTTGCGGACGCCCGTCACCGTGCTCTGGAACTCGAGGTTGGCGCCCCAGCCGCAGCCGATGTCGAGCAGCGAGCTGTCGTGGTTCAGGTGCGAGAACCCGGCCAAAATGCGGTGCTTCTGGCGCTGCGCCTCTTCCAACGTGCGCTCGCCGGCATGTCCCGGCGGCGGCATCTCCGCGCGGCGCTCGCCGTCGTCGAAGATGCCACACGTATAGCTCATGCTCTCGTCCAGCCAGAGCCGGAAGAACTCGTTGGAGACGTCGTACGAGACCGCGATGTCCGCCTTCGACGAGCCCATGGCTACCCTCCCAGCAATCGGCGCATCTCGTGGCGCGCCCGTCCCACCAACGACGTCACTGCGTGCCTGGCCATCGCCAGCCGCGTGCTCCCGCCGCGGCCGCCGCGGCCGATGGTTCCGGCGAGGTATTGTTCGCGGGTCTTGCGCCGCTGCAGCTTGCCCGACGAGGTCTTGGGCAGCGTGCCGGGCGGCACCACCGCCACGTCCGCGACGGCGAGCTGGAACTCCTCGCTGACGCGTGAGACGATCTGCGCCTTGAGCGCGTCGGGATCGCTCGTTCGCGACTCCGTGGCGACCACCATTTCCTCGGACGCCTTGCCGGGTCGGGTGAAGACCACCGAGGAGCCGCGCCGCACGCCCGGGATCTCGTCCACCACCCACTCGATGCCCTGGGGGTAGTAGTTGCGGCCGTTGACGATGAGGATGTCCTTGATGCGGCCCGAGACGTAGACCTCGCCGCCTACGACGTAGCCCAGGTCGCCGGTTCGCAGCCAGCCATCGCGGAAGGCGGCCTTGGTCGCTTCCGGATTCTCCCAGTAGCCGGCCGTGACGCTGGGGCCGCGGAAGCACAGCTCGCCCACCTGCCGATCGGGCAGGATGTTGCCCTGCTCGTCCTGCGCGGTGAGCTCGTGCCGCGCGAAGGTGCGGCCGCAGTTCACCACGTGCAGCGCCGGCCCGCCGTTGGCCACCGGCGTGGCCTTGTGCTCGGCGTGGTAGCGGTCGGGATCGATGCGGTCGGTGCGCACCGGCTCGTGGAGGGGCACGAAGGACATCGCCAGCGTGGCCTCCGCCATGCCGTAGCAGGGCAGCATCGCTTCCGGTTTGAGCCCCGCCGGTCCCATCGCCTGGACGAAAGCGCGCAGCGTCTCGGCGTTGATGGGCTCTGCGCCGCAGCCGAGGACGCGCACCCGCGACAGATCCCAGCGGGCGATCTGCTCCGGCTTGGCGCGCTTGGTGACCAGCGCGTAGGCGAAGTTGGGCGCGAAGCTCAGGGTGCCCTTGTGCTTGTGGAGCGTCTCCATCCACAGGGTCGCGTTCTTGATGAAGCTCAGGGTGGGGATGAAGACCGTGGAGATGCGGAAGCAGATCGGCGCCATCACGAAACCGATCAGCCCCATGTCGTGGTAGAGCGGCAGCCAGGAGACGGCGAGGTCGTCTCCCTTCTCGAGATCCGGCTGCAGGCCTTCCTTGATGATGGCGCTGCAGTTGGCGGCGAGGCTGCCGTGCGTCACCATCACGCCCTTGGGCAACGCCGTGCTGCCCGAGGTGAATTGCAGGAAGGCGATCTCGCCGTCCTTCACGTCGGCCGCTGGGGGCAGGGGACCAGCCGGCTCGCGCGCCACCTCCTCCGCCGTCAGCACCTTCTCGATGCTGGGGATTCGGCCGACCGCCGACCAGAGCACCTTGCCCACGCGCTCGGAGGTGACCAGCACGCGCGGCTTCGCCACGTTGAGGATGGTGACCAGCGCGTCCATGAAGGCATCGAGCTTGCCCAGCGAGACGGGCGGATACAGTGGCACCGGGATCAGGCCGGCCCACAACGCGCCGAGGAAGGCGGGGATGAAGTGCTCGCCCTCGGGGATGATCAGCGCTACCCGGTCTCCGCGCTTCAGGCCGAAAGCGAGGTAGTGGGCGGCGCGCCGCTGGGCGAGCAGGCGCAGGTCGTGGAAGGAGACGAACAGGTCCTCGCCCGGCCCCTTGGCGCCGACGAAGGTAAAACCGCGGTCATGGACGCCTTCATGGCCGTTCAAGGCAGGGACGACACCGATCATGGGCGCCCCGTGTAAACGGGTCGAGTGCGCCACGTCAAGCAAGCCTCGCGTACTCGCTGCAAATCTGGTACCCTACGTACTTCCACGACACGGGGGTCGAGTTGCGAACTGGCAGGCATCTCATCGAAGCGACGCGGCTCTTCTCCGTCGAGAATCGGGTCACCAGCTGGTGGCACCTGTGCTCGACCACGGCGTTGCTCGTGGCCGGCCTGATCGCGCTCACGCAGCCCTTTTTCTGGCCACTGCGCCTGTTGCTTTCGCTCGTCACCGGCCTGCTCGTCGTCCGCGAGTTCATCCTCTATCACGACCATCTCCACGGCGCGCTCCTGCGCGGTTCCTGGCCGGCGCGGATGGTGCTGTATCCATTCGGCATTTACTGCATGACCCCGCCGCGGGTCTGGCGCGAGACCCACAACTACCACCACGCGCACACCGCCAAGCTGGTGGGATCGAACATCGGCTCGTACGCGACCATGACCACGCAGCAGTGGGCAGAGGCCACACCGACCCAGCGCCGCCACTACAAGCTCGTGCGCCATCCCCTGACGGTGCTGTGCGGGTACTTCACCATCTTCATGATGGACATGTGCTTGATGTCGTTCCTGCGCTCTCCGCGCAAGCGCTACGATTCGCTCATCGCGCTGGTGGTCAACTGGGCGGCCACGGTCCTGATCATCGCCAAGCTCGGCTTCGCGGCCTTCTTCTTCGTCTGGTTCCTGCCGTTGGCGGTCGCCTGCGCCACGGGCGCGTACCTTTTCTACGCGCAGCACAACTTCGACGGACTGCACATCCAGATGCGCGAGGACTGGTCGTACGAACGGGCCGCGCTGGAGTCGTCGAGCTACATGGAGACGGGGAAGCTGATGGGATGGTTCACCGGCAACATCGGCTACCACCATGTGCATCACCTGAATCCGTGCATCCCGTTCTACCGTCTACCGGAGGCGATGGCGGCCCTGCCGGAGTTGCAGAACCCCGGCCGCACGCGCCTGCGCCTGCGCGACGTGGCGGCGAACTTCCGCCTCAAGCTGTGGGACTGCGGCCTGCAGCGGATGGTGGGCTTTCCCGACGTGGAAGCTACGGCCCGACCTCGAGCGGGCGCGCGGGCCGGCGTGGCGGAGCCATCAGCTTGATCAGCACCGCGCCGGCGACGAATCCGCCGACGTGAGCCCAGACCGCGACGCCTCCGGTGTCCGCCGTCGCGCCCAGTGAGCCGATACCCTCGAGCAGCTGGAGCAGGAACCAGAACACCAGATATGCGAAGGCGGGGAGCTGGAAGAACCAGATCGGCGGAAAGAAGGTGAGCACGCGCGAGCGCGGGAAGGTGATCAGGTACGCGCCGAGCACTCCCGCGATGGCGCCCGACGCGCCGATGGTGGGAAGGGTGGACGTCGGATTGAGCACCACTTGCGTCAGGCCGGCGGCGGCGCCGGCCAGGACGTAGAACATGAGATATCGGAGATGGCCGAGCCGGTCCTCGACGTTGTCGCCGAAGATCCATAGGTAGAGCATGTTGCCCAGGAGGTGCAGCCATCCTCCGTGCCAGAACATGCTGGTGAGCAGCGGGAGGAAGCGCAGGGGATCGAGGGGACCGCCTGGCCAGTAGACGAAGCGGCGCGGGATCAGCCCGTACGCGAAGACGAAGTGCTCGAGGTATGGCCCGAGCGCGATTTCGTGCAGGAACACCATCGCGTTGACGGCGATGAGCGCCACCGTGACCACCGGGGCGGTCAGCGAGCGCTGGGTATCGCGCAGCGGGATCACGACGGTTCCATAACGTGCGGAACGAGTTCCAGCAGATCGCTGACCACCACGTCGGCGGGGCCGGCGCGGTGGTGCGGGCGTTTCACCAGCACGCAGGTGAGGCCGAGGGAGCGCGCGGTGGCCAGGTCGTAGTCGGCGTAGGCCGAGACGTGCCACCAGTCGCGGCCGCAAGGCACGCCCAGGGCGCGGGAGGCGGCCTGCCAGATCAAGGGATCCGGCTTGTAGGCGCGCACCACCTCCGCGCAGATCCAACCGTCGAGCGCGAAGCCGAGCTGCGCGCGCACCTGCGTCCCGTGCACCAGGTCGCTGTTGGTGGTGGCGACGCAGGGGGCGATGGCACGCAAGCGCCGCAGCGCCTCCGCCGAGTCGGCGAAGAGCGGCCAGTTGCCCGCGCCCGCGGCGATCTCGTCCGCGCGCTCCGCCTCGACGCCCAGGACGTTCACCAGGGACTCAGAGACGATCTCGGCGTAGGGCCTGAAGGGCTCGCGCTCCAACTCGCCCTGGCGGTCGACGATGCGGTCAAAGTCGGCGTCCGAGACGGCTGTGCTGCCGAGCGCTTCCCGCAGGCCGCGCCGCCAGTCGAGGATGGTGCCGAACACGTCGAAGGTGAGGAGCGCGATTGACATATCCGGCGCAGTTTGGCACGGAATCGTGGCCGTGCCTCTGCCGATGAAGTATTGCCCGGCCTGCGCGAGCCTGCTGGAGCCCCGTGAGACGGAAGGGCGGCAGCGCCTGGCCTGCACCAGCGAGAGCTGCGACTTCGTCTTCTACGACAACCCGGTGCCGGTGGTGGCGGCGCTGCTGGAGCACGGCGAGACGGTGATCCTGGTGCGCAACAAGGGGTGGCCCGAGAAGTGGTACGGGCTGGTGTCGGGGTTCCTGGAAAAAGGCGAGTCGCCGGAGGAGGCTGTGCTGCGCGAGATCAAGGAGGAGGTCGGCCTCAAGGGCGAGATCGTCTCCTTCATCGGCGCCTACCCGTTCATGGAGATGAACCAGGTAATCCTCGCCTACCATGTGCGCGGCCATGGGGAGATCGCGATCGGCGACGAGATCGCAGGAGTGAAGGCGGTGCCTCCCGACAAGCTGCGGCCTTGGCCCTTGGGAACCGGTCACGCCGTGAGCGACTGGCTGGCGGCGCGGAGCGGCCTGGGACCTACGGTCGCCTGAACGCTGAGCGACCGCGCCACGCCGACGAACTTGTCCCGGGACAAGTTCCGGGCAGTAAACGCCTCCCGCCCGTCCTGCCTGGCCGCGGTCGATCCAAAAAAAAATAATTTTTTTTCTGGCGCGATCTGGACAGGGGTGTCCGGAACCCGGGGTTCCAAAATGGGACCAGGCGGGCAGGGCGCCTCGCCCGCGGTTGGCATGGAGCTCGCATTTCCGATCCGTACTTCGAAGGACTTTCCACATCAGGCCGGATCCCATGCTCGCCTGAACGGCGGCCGGCCCGCTCACTTGACGTTGATGTCGACCGCGAGTGTACAAGCGCGGCCATGGCGCAACCCATCCGCGTGCTGGTGGCGAAGGTCGGCCTCGACGGTCACGATCGCGGCGCGAAGGTGGTGGCCCGCGTGCTGCGGGACGCGGGCATGGAGGTGGTCTACACCGGCCTGCACCGCACTCCCGAGCAGGTGGTCTCGGCCGCCGTGCAGGAGGACGTGGACGTCATCGGCATCAGCCTGCTCTCCGGCGCGCACATGACCCTGGTGCCGCGGCTGCTCGATCTCCTCAAGCAGCAGGAGGCCGAGGACATCGCGGTGGTGGTGGGCGGCGTGATCCCCGACGAGGACGTGCCGGAGCTGAAGAAGCTGGGCGCAGCCGACGTGTTCTTGCAGGACACCACTCCCGACGTCATCGTCTCGCGCATGCGCGAGGTGGCGGCGCGGCGGAAGCTCGCGTGAGCGACTGGCCGCCACGATACGATCCGCGCTACCGGCCTGCGCCGGAAGAGCCGTACTGGCGGGCCGAGCTGGAGTGCATGGCGCCGCGGGAGCGCGACGCGCAGATCCTCCGCAAGCTGCAGGCGCAGGTCAGCTACGCCTGGGAGAAGGCCCCGTTCTACCGGCGCAAGTGGACAGCCGCCGGCGTCTCGCCCGACACGCTGCGGACACTGGACGACCTGGCCAGGTTCCCGGTGGTGCAGAAGCACGAGCTGCGCGCGGCGCAGGCGGGGGCGCCGCCCTTCGGCGACTACCTGTGCATCCCGCCGGACCAGATCGCGCGCATCCACGGCACCAGCGGCACCACCGGAAGGCCCACCGTCTTCGGCATCTCCGCGGACGACTGGGAGCGCATCGGCGAGGCCCATGCGCGCATCCTCTGGGGCGCTGGCATCCGGCCGGGCGACCGGGTGATGATCTGCAGCTTCTTCAGCCTCTACCTGGGCTCGTGGGGCGCGCTCAAAGGCGTGGAGCGGCTGGGCGCGACCGCCTTTCCCTTCGGCGCCGGCGTGGCGGGGCAGACCCTGATGGCGGTGCAGTGGGCGCGCGATCTGAAGCCCACAGCCTTCTATTCTACTCCTTCCTACGCGCTGCACTTCGCGGATGCGGCTCGCAAGGAAGGGATCGATCCCCGCAGCCTTGGGATCCGCATCCTCTTCTTCTCCGGCGAGCCGGGCGCCGGCATCCCTTCCACGCGCAAGCTGATCGAGGACACGTTCGGCGGCATCTGCGTGGACATGGGCAGCATGGCGGAGGTGACGCCGTGGATGACCGACGGCGAATGCGCGCACCGCACCGGCATGCACCTGTGGCAGGACATCGTCTACACGCAGGTCTGCGATCCTCAGACCCACCAGCCGGTGCCGTACGGGCAGGAAGGGACGCCCGTCTACACGCACCTGGAGCGCACCTCGCAGCCGATGATCCGCCTGCTCTCCGGCGACCGCGCGCTCTGGACCGACGAGCCGTGTCCCTGCGGCCGGACCTACCCGCGTCTGCCGCGCGGCATCTACGGCCGCATCGACGACATGATCATCGTCCGCGGCGAGAACATCTATCCCTCCGCCATCGAGGAGGTGCTCCGCGCCGTGCCCGGATTCGGCGGCGAGTTCCGCATCATCGTCTCGCGCAAGGAGCGCATGGACGAGCTGCTGGTGCGCGCCGAGTTCGCGCCCGACGTCGCCGACATGGGCGCATTCGAGCGCACGCTGCACGAGCGCCTCCGCGCCAAGTGTGGCGTGCGGCCGCGGCTGGAGCTGGTGCCGCAGGGAACGCTTCCCCGGACCGAGTTCAAGGCGAAGCGCGTGATCGACGATCGCGACCTCTACAGGAAGGCAACCGATGCCAGGTGACGACATCCGACGGAAGCGGGAACAGTGGGAAGCCGACGAGCTGGCGCAGTTCACCCGCAAGCAACCGGAGGCGAGGCAGAAGTACGAGACGCTCTCGGGCATCCCGGTGAAGCGGGTCTACACCCCGGAGGACACCGAAGGCATTCCCTTCGACGAGATTGGCTTCCCGGGACAGTACCCCTTCACGCGCGGGCCCTACCCGACCATGTACCGCGGCCGGACCTGGACCATGCGCCAGATCGCCGGCTTCGGCACGGGCGAGGACACCAACCAGCGCTTCCGCTACCTGATCGCGCAGGGCCAGACCGGCCTCTCCGTCGACTTCGACATGCCGACGCTGATGGGCCTCGACTCGGACGACCCGCGCAGCGCTGGCGAGGTCGGCCGCGAGGGCGTCGCGATCGACGTGCTCGAGGACATGGAGCACCTCTTCGACGGCATCGACCTCGAGGAGATCAGCGTCTCGATGACGATCAACCCGTCCGCGTGGATCCTGCTCGCGATGTACGTCGCGGTCGCCGAGGAGCGCGGGCTGGACTTCGCGAAGCTCTCCGGGACGATCCAGAACGACATCCTCAAGGAGT
>DASRTX010000490.1:0-2380 GCA_035655715.1 Myxococcales bacterium
GGAGGCAATCGCGGCCTGGCGGGCCGAGCCGCGCACCACCCGGGGTGGGCAACAGGGTTCACGCATCAAGTCGCTCGGGTAGCGGAGCCCGCCCAACAACCACGCGCCTTGGTTTGGAAACAGGCACATTCCTCAGCGCCAATGAAGCTCTGAAGTTGCTGGACTTTGCATGACGCTCAACTTTTGATCTCTGATGCGTGACCCCTGCCCTATCGCACCCCTCCTACCGGGGCTTCGTGGATCGGCGCGTCTGAACGTCAAATGGTCAACCTTACCATCCCACTGACGAGGGCGGCGCGACGGTTGTCAGGCGAACGGAAAGCCTGAGCCTTCCGAGACCATGGAGTCCGGCGCCTTCGAACGGACCCAGACACCACAACCAAAATGGCTACTTGATCCCAAGCAGAGTCATGGCCTGATCCCCGGATACGTGTTGGCCACCAGGGTACTCCTGTTGAGCTTCGTATGTGTTTTGGCGCACCCCGAGCCACTCGAAGTATTCCTTCGCGTCGAGCACCTGGACCTCCAGCTGCAACCCATGTGCGACCATAACTTTCGCGAACTCGGCATTGACCAACTTCCTGTACTCGAAGTCGTCACCCTCCTCGGGTGGCTTCATCGCGCGAAAGGATTCTTCGTCAGCGTAGTGGGTCAACGTAATTTCGTCGACACCTTCGGCACGGAGGCGACGAGCCGCGTTGCGTGCGTACTCGATGTTTTTCTTGAGCGCTGCTCGTTTCTGCTTGTCCGATAACATGAAGACCCTGCGTCATTGCTTGGAGGTCGCGCCCACACCGGTAGGCGAGTGCGGCTAGCAGCGATAACGATCACACCGATGAACAGTTCTCTCAACGCCCTTTCGGAGAGCCAGAGCGTTCCTGGGCCGGTTCAGCACATGCTTCCCGTTTAAGCTCTAGTGCTGCCGGAGCTAACGGGATAAGCCATTTTGATGATTAGGCGGCGAGCAGAAAGCGGCGGCTGAGCAGGTCAAGGTCGGCGCGTCCATACATCGTGCGCTTCAGCATCTTGAGGCGGTTGATCTGGCCCTCGACCAGGCCGTTGCTCCAGCCCAGCGTCACCGCCGCGCGCACCGCCTCGTAATCGGCCGACAGGCGCTTGGCGAACCGCCGCAATAACACCACGGTGCCATCCTGCGCCCGCTGCAGCCAGGAATCGAGGCGCTCCGGCTTGCGCTCTCGAACCAGGGTGGCGAACTCCTCGGCGAGCGCGATCGCTTCGTCCAGCTCGGGATTATAGCGGCGCAGCTCGGCTAGCACTTCCTGGTCCTGTGCATTTCGCCTCTCCTCCCGGCGCAGCACCGTCCAGGCCGCGCTGCGTGGCGTCAGCTCCCGGCGCGGCGCAACCGCGACCAGTACTAGCCGGGATCTGGCCGGCGCCGCACTCCCCTGCGGGGCCTGCAAGCGCCGCAGATAGCGCATCAGCGTCGCATAACTGCCCCGGTAACCAAGCCGCTGCAATTCACGCAGCAGCGTGCGGCCGTTGCGCCGACCGTCATTCCAATGCTCCATCACGACGGACTGCCACGGATCGAGCTGGCTACGGCCCGCATTACGGCGCGTCCTGCGCTCGGGAAAGGCTTCGCTGCGCAGATGCCGGTAGACGGTACTCCGACTGATGCCGAGGCGAGGGCCGATCCGGTCTCCCGGCCAACCCTGGCGATGGAGTGCCCACACCCGCTCGTGCTGAGCCTTGCGCCGCTCGTGGCGCGCGCCGGCCAGGAACCCGACCCTTTTCTGCGTCTCGGCCGGCGGGAGAACAAGATTGCCGTTCTTGCCCATGACCTCACGGCGGGCCTGATCGACCGCGCGAAGAGCTTTGGTGTGGATGGTGAACACCACTTCCAGCATCTCGGCCAGGTTCTGCAGCAGATGAAAGCGGTCGGCGACCTGCACCGCCTCAGGCGCGCCGGTGCGCGCGCCCTTGGCATAGGCGCCGGAGCGGTCGCGTGCGATCACCGCGACACCGGGATGCGTGCGCAGCCACGCCGCGAATGTGTCCGCCTCGCGGTCGGGCAGCAGCGCCACCGGACGGTGGCGCTCGAGGTCCACCAGAATGGTGCCGTAGGTAGCGCGCTTGCGCAGTGCCCACTCGTCCACTCCGAGAGCGGACGGGGTCACGGTCGATGGTATGGAGGCTTGCCGAACCCGGCGCGGCAGTGTGTTGCGGCTGCGACCAATCCGAGCTTGGCCCCAAGGCGCACGCCAGCGCTGCCGCCAAGCACCAGGCCCAGGGCCGTCAGCCGGGCATCCAGGCGCCGCGTCCGGCGCGCCCAGGAAAGGGCGATCCCGGGTAGGCGCTCGGTGAAAATGCGGCGCTCGCAGCAGCTATTCCGGCAGAACAGGCGGCGCACCCGCAGCCG
>DASRTX010000491.1:0-2181 GCA_035655715.1 Myxococcales bacterium
GCCGATCAGGCCGGCGATCTCCTGCTGGGTGGGCCGTTCCTTGATGAGCAGGCCGCCGTCGACGGGCTGCCCCTGCTTCTGCGCCAGGTCGCGGATGGTCCGCGCCACCCGGGCGTAGACGTCGAGCAGGGCGAGGTTGCCGATCACCTCGTCGGCATGACGCAGGCGGCGCGACATCTCGGCGAGGATGGCGAGCGCCGTGGAGGGGTGGCCGGTGAGGTGCGTCTGGAAGCCCTCGCGGTCCAGGCAGAGGAGCTCCGAGCTCTCCACCGCCACCACGTTGGCTGAGCGCGGCTGGCGATCGAGCAGCGCCATCTCGCCGAAGAAGTCGCCCGCGCGCAGGATGCTGAGGATGATCTCGCGGCCGGTGTCGCCGTAGAGCACCACCTTCACCTTGCCCCGCGCGATCACGAAGAGCGCGTCGCCCGTCTCCTCCTGGTTGACGATCACCGAGGAAGCCTCGGCTTCCTTGCGCCAGACGCGGCGGGCGAGATCGGCCACCGTTTCCTGAGGCAGCTCCTTGAAGATGGAGACCTGGCGCAGCAGTTGAACGTTGTCCAAGGCAGCCCCCCGATGCCCGCCAAGTCTCGCCCATCGCAACCGGGGAGACAAGGGCGCTTGACCGTGCCGGGAGGCGGGCCTATCACCGCCGCATGCGCGCCACCGTCAACGGCGAGACGATGGAGCTGCCGGAAGGGCTCACCGTCTCCGCGCTGCTGCAACATCTGGGGGTGCGGGCGGAGCGGGTGGCGGTGGAGCGCAACGGCGCGGTGGTGAAGAGGGCGCGCCACGGCGAGGAGCGGCTGGCGCCGGGCGACGTAGTGGAGATCGTCACCTTCGTGGGCGGAGGCTGAAACATGGATGAGTTGGTTCTCGGCGGGCATCGTTTCACCTCGCGGCTGGTGGTCGGCACCGGCAAGTACCAGGACTTCCCCACCATGAAGGCGGCGCTCCTGGCCAGCGGCGCGGAGATGGTGACGGTGGCGGTGCGGCGGCTGGATCTGACGGCGAAGGGCGAGGCCTCGATGCTGCACTGGATCCCCAAGGAGATGGTGCTCCTGCCCAACACCGCGGGCTGCTACAACGCCGAGGACGCCGTGCGCACCTGCCGGCTGGCGCGCGAGCTGCAGCTGGGCGGAGAGAACCCGCTGGTCAAGCTGGAGGTGCTCTCGGATCCCAAGACGCTGCTGCCCGACGCGGAGGAGACGCTGAAGGCGGCAAAGCAGCTGGTCGCCGAGGGCTTCCGCGTGCTCCCCTACACCAACGACGATCCGGTGGCGGCGCGCAAGCTGGAGGATGCGGGCTGCGCCGCCGTCATGCCTCTGGGCGCGCCCATCGGCAGCGGCCTGGGGCTGCGCAACCCGTACTCGCTGCAGATGATCCTCGACCAGGCCAAGGTGCCGGTGATCGTCGACGCCGGCGTCGGCACCGCCTCGGACTGCGCGCTGTGCATGGAGCTGGGCGTGTCCGGGCTGCTGGTGAACACGGCCATCTCCGGCGCGAGGGATCCCGCGGGAATGGCGCGCGCGATGAAGCTCGCCACCGAGGCGGGCCGGGTGGCGTTCCTGTCCGGACGCATCCCGCGCAAGCTGTACGGCAGCGCCTCGAGCCCGATGGCCGGGGTGATCGGCGCGGCGTGATCCGGCTGTACCTGATCACCCCTCCTTCGGGAGATCCCGCGCCCGCCGTGCAGGCAGCGCTGGCGGTGCTGCCGCGCGGCGCCGCTGGCGTGCAGCTCCGGCAGCCCGGCTTGCCCGCGCGGGAGCTGGTCGCGGTCGCAGGGCGCCTCCGGTCCATCTGCGCAAGCTTCGGGGCGCCGCTGCTGGTCAACGACCGCGCCGACGTGGCCCTGGCCGCCGGCGCCGATGGCGTGCACCTGCCCGCGCGCGGGCTGCACGCAGCCGATGCGCGCGCGCTGGGGCTTGGGCTGATCGGCGTCAGCGCGCATTCGCCCGAAGAGGTGGCGCGCTCCGCAGCCGACTTCTGCGTCTTCGGGCCGGTCTTCGACACGCCGGGCAAGTCGCCGCAAGGGGTCGCCGCGCTGGCCGCTGCTTGCAGCGCGTCGCCCATCCCGGTGCTCGCGCTGGGGGGCGTCGACGAAAGCAATGCGCACCTCTGTGTGGCTGCGGGCGCGCGCGGCGTGGCCTGCATCCGCTCGGTGCTCGGCGCGCGGGATCCCGC
>DASRTX010000492.1:0-3277 GCA_035655715.1 Myxococcales bacterium
AGCTGTCGATCCGGGCAGGTCCTCGTTCGACTTCACGACAAGGAGGACACACCGATGCAATACCTGCTGCTCATCTACGAGAACGAGAAGCGCTTCGCAAAGGGCTACGATCCCGCCGAGCTGAAGGAATACCGCGGGCTCGGCCAGGAGTACGCGAGCATCATCAAGGGCGGTGCCGCACTCAAGCCCACCAACTCGGCCACCACCGTGCGACTGCGTGAGGGCAAGCGCCTCACCACCGACGGGCCCTTCGCCGAGACCAAGGAGCAGCTGGGCGGCTTCTACCTGGTGGAGGCGCGCGACATCGACGAGGCCATCGCCATGGCGGGGAAGATTCCGGCGGCCCGCTATGGCTGCATCGAGTTGCGGCCGATCATGACCTTCGAGTGAGCGAGCTCGATCGCCTGTGCCGCGCGGAGTGGGGGCGCCTGCTCTCCGCGCTGATCCGCGCCGTCGGCGACTTCGACGTCGCCGAGGAGGCGCTGCAGGAGGCGTTTGCCGCGGCGGCTGCCAGCTGGACTTCGGGACAACCGCGGAACGCGCGCGGGTGGCTGTACGGAACCGCGCGGCACAAGGCGATCGATCGCATCCGGCGGCGCGAGCGGTTCGCCGGCAAGCAGGAGGCGTTGGCGGCGCTGGCGGACGGGAAAGCGCGCTCCGGCGAGGAGGAGGACGTGCCCGACGAGCGGCTCCGGCTGATCTTCACCTGCTGCCATCCCGCGCTGCCCGCGGAGGCGCAGGTGCCGCTCACGCTGCGCGCGCTGTGCGGGCTCACCACCGAGGAAATCGCACGCGCGTTCCTGGTGCCGGTGCCCACCATGGCGCAGCGGCTGGTGCGGGCCAAGGCGAAGATCCGCGCGGCGGGGATTCCGTATCGCGTGCCGGAGCTGGAGGAGCTTCCGGAGCGGCTGGATCTGGTGATGGCCGTGATCTACCTGGTCTTCAACGAGGGCTATTCGGCTGCTCTCGGCGAGGCGCTGATCCGCGGTGAGCTGTGCGCCGAGGCCATTCGCCTGGCGCGGCTGCTGCGGGGGCTGCTGCCGGCACCGTCCGCGGAGCTGGACGGGTTGCTCGCGCTGATGCTCCTCCAGGATTCGCGGCAGGCGGCGCGGACAGGCGCCGGTGGCGAGATGGTACTGCTCCCGGACCAGGACCGATCGCTTTGGGACCGAGAGCAGATCGAGCAGGGGCGCGAGCTGGTGGAGGAGGCGCTCCGCAGCGGGCGCGCGGGAGCTTATGCGCTGGAGGCGGCCATCGCGGCGGTGCACTCGGAGGCGGAGCAGGCGAAGGAGACGGACTGGCGGCAGATCGTCGGGCTCTATGAGCGTCTGTACGCGCTGCACCCATCGCCGGTGGTGTCCCTGAACCATGCGGTGGCTGTGGCGATGGCGGACGGTCCGGAGGCAGGGTTGCCGCTGGTGGAAGCGCTCGCCGAATCGCTTGCGGCGTATCACCTCTGGCATGCGGCGCGCGCGGATCTGCTGCGGCGCATGGGGAGACGCGCAGAGGCTGCCGCCGCATACCGGCAGGCGCTAGGGCTGGCGCACAACGAGACGGAGCGGCGGTTTCTGGAGGGCAGGCTGGCTGGCGTGGAGACGGAGTGAGTTGATGCTCCCCGCAATTGAGGGGTTGTAGGGTCAATTCCCGATCGAGAACAGGACGGCGTTGCTGATTGCGTACACCGCCCCGTCGGCGCCGACCACCGTAGGCGTGTACGCCTGGCCCAGGCCGCTGGTCAGCGAGAGGCGCTGCGTAAACGTATTGCTGGTCAAATCCCAGCGATAGAGGTTGCCATCCTCGTTGCCGACCAGGATTGACTTCGTCGCCGGATCGACCGCGGCCGTATTGATGCAGAACTCCCGCGACGCCCCGATGACGAGCACTTCCTTCATCACTCGAGCCGTCGAGATGTCGTCGGGCTGGCTGTCGTGCGGATCGAGGACGGCCATGCGGTTCAGGCCGCCGGCATAATTGTTGTACTTGGTCGTCACCAGATACTTCGACGGACCGGCATACGAAGGCACCATCGAGGCCGGCACGATGGATGCGGTGTCGTCCCACCCGAACCCTCCGGGGGGGAACGACGCCGACAGATCGGGGCTGAAGTGCAGGAGCCAGCCACGGTCACCGTGCGCGCCGGGCGCGGATTCGATGACGCCGTAGTACACGTCGCCGTCCGGGCCGACGGTAGGCGAGGAGCTCGCGTTGTCGTCCACGGTCGCCGGGGCGCCCGTGACCGGATCGACGAGCAGCACCCTGGCCTTGACCGCCAGCGTCGCGCTGTCGAGCGCTATGAGATAGGCGTTGGCATGATCGCGGGAATCGACCACCACGTACAGCGTGCTGCCGTCGGGCGACAGAGCGGGCGCGCTGTTCATCGCCGCCTGCGTGATGGTCGCGTCGTTGGAGATGGTGGAGGCGGTGACCCACGTGCCGGCGCCGGCTGCGCTGACGCGCGCGATGCCGCCTCCGGGCAGCGTGGAAGCGCCGCTCAAGAGGAAGCCGAAGTACGCGTTGCCGGCGCCGTCGACGGTGACGGGCGTGTCGGCGAAGACGGTGGGATCATTGATCGAGCCGTAGAAGCGATACGACAGCCGCGTCGGATGCGCGGTGTCGACGCCGTCCCAGACGTCGAGCAGGCCGCCCGCGTCCACGGCGTACAGCTTGTTCGACGCGTCGATGGTGAAGGAGTACGGCGGCAACCAGTCGTGCGCCGGCGCGACATAAGCGCTCGAGTCCGCCCAGAGCAATCCGCCGTTGGTGCCCGAACGCGCCTCGATCCGGAATCGCCCGCCCGCGTCCTGCTTCACCGGAAAAACGACGGTGTTGTTCGAAGTGATCGCGGGCGAGCCGTAGTGCACGAGCAACTCGCCGTCGGTGTACTGCGGATCGAGATCGACAGGCGCGAGCCAGCGGATCCGGGTGAATTGCTGCGTCGCGATGGCGCTGTTCGCGACGTGCTGCGCGCCGTTGCCGAAGCCGAGCCACGCCGGCCCGCTCACGCCCGGCGCCGGCGGCACGGCGGGCGCCGACGGGATGTCGTTCCCGCACGCCGCGATCAGCGAAGCGAGGAGAAGCAGTCGTTTCAGAGTCGCTCCCTCCGAGGTCACAACCTTCCCGCTTCGACGATCCCGCGCGCGGGAAATTCCAACTGTAGGCGATGCGAACCGCCTGATCCTTCGACTGCACGTCAGTGGCCGCACGCCGTGCTAGTTTCCGCCCCCATGCCCCGACGCCTCTGTCTAGCCATCGTCGTCCTCGGCTGCACCCATACACA
>DASRTX010000493.1:0-5925 GCA_035655715.1 Myxococcales bacterium
CCAGATGGTCTTGTCGGTGGTGTCGGTGGGCTCGTAGCGGATCACGTAGACCGGGACGTTGGGCAGGTCGAAACCCGTGCCGTTGCCGTGGAACGCCGCCCACGTGTTGCCGCCGTCGATGGTCTTGTAGAGGTGACCCACGAGCGGCGGGATGATGACCGCCGGATCGCAGGTGGCCGCAGCGGGGTTGCCGCAGCCGACCGCGTTGGAGAGCACCGAGTTGCTGGCCACCAGCCAGGTCAACTTGGAGTCGGTGCCGCCCAGGCTGGCAGCGTTCTGGGGAGCGGCGAAGTCGCTGCCGTTGCCGATCCAGATCGTGCCGGTGCCCAGTCCGGTGACGCCCGGGAAGCTGACGCCGTGCGGCCCTACCACCGTGGTGGCGCCGACGCCGGGCTTGTCGTAGGCGAGGAAGGTGCCCATCGCAGTGGTGCTGCTGGTGGTCACGCCGCCGTAGATGCGGGTGTTGGCAACGCCGTCGATGGTGTACCGGTAGGGCGAGACGCGCAGGCCCATGCCGCGGATGGTGCGGCCGGTGCCGTCCACCGTGATGGGACCGGGAACGACCGTCCGCACCGAAGCTACGAGTGAGACCGGGTCGATGAACCATAGCCGCGCCGAGGTGTTGGAGGCGGACGCCACCGCGCTGCTGTCGTCGCCCAGGGTGTCGTAGCGGATGAGGAACGGATCCGCCGCCGCCGCGCCGGGGTTGCGCCAGTTCGCCTCCTCGGCGCCGTTCTGGATGCGCGTGGCCTGGCTGCAATCCCACATGCGCGGCACGCAGTAGCGGCGCGTGCCGTTGACCGAGATCCAGTAGACCTGGTTCTGGCCGTTGGTGTCCGAGACCGCCGCCGCGCCCAATCCGTCGCCGCCCAGGATCTGGTCCCAGTTGCCGGTGTTGAAATCGGCGATGAAGTTCTCGTCCGAGATCAGGCGCCAGCGGGTGCCGTTGTCTTGCAGGCCGCCGAAGACCACATTCGGGTTGCCCAGCGTGGGGTCGCCGGTGCCGATGCCGTAGAAGAGGTGCGTGGCGAGGCCGACGTCAGGCTGCGACCAGGAGCCAAGCTCCGGCGTGGGCACGTCCCAGATGTTGCGGCTGACGAAGATGCCGCCGTCGGTGCCCACCAGCAGCACCGGCAGGCCGTCGATGCGCAGCGCCAGCGAGGTGTGCCAGTCGGCGTGGACATAGCCGAGAAATCCGAAGTTGGTGAAGCCGAGGCCGCTCTGCGGCAGCCAGTCGGAGGCCAGCTGGTAGGTGGCGCCGCCGTCCACCGTGACGGCGCTGCAGAGGTCGCCGCCGAAGAGGGCGCGGTTGGAGTTGCCCGGGTCGACCGCGACCGTCAGGTTGTACCAGCTCTGCACGTGCGCGAGGTTCATGGTGGTGCACCCGGACTGCGGGCTTCCGTCGGTGGCGAGGATGGTGGGGTTGGTCACGTTCGTCGCAGTGGTGGCCGGGGTGGTCAGCGTCAGGCCGGTGGCGATGCGGGTCCAGGTGCTGCCGCCGTCCACGCTCTTCATGTACGCGGCGGTCGCGGTGGTGAAGCCGGTGATGCTCGACTCCTGTACCGTGCCGGCCTGCGCGTAGAGGACGGTGGTGGCCGGATTGGAAGTGGCGCCCGCCGCGAAGGCGATGCGGCCGACCTCGGTGCCCAGGCTCTGGGTCACCACCGCGGGCAGGCCGCCCGCCGCGCGGATGGAGGTCCAGGTGGCGCCGCCATCGATGCTCTTCCAGAAGTCGCCCTTGTTGAAGTGGGCGGCGTTGGGGTCGCCGGCGCAAGCCACCGAGCCCGCCTGCGCCGAAGGAGGCCGCGTGCCGACCTTCGCGCCCGCCAGCGTGGGGCAGGCGTAGACGCCGCTGGCCACCCACTGCGAGCCGGTGGCGCCCCTCCCGAGGAACTGGATCTCCCACACGTTCTCGCGGGTGGGGCCGGTGCTGTCGTCGTTGGGCAGGTCGACGATCTGGAAGCTCGCGCCGCCGTCCAACGACTTGTACATGCCGTCGTCGGTCGCGACGAGGATGTGGGTGCTGTTGGTGGGGTCGATGCGGATCTGGCGGATGTTGAGCGGAACGCTGGAGAAGTGATCGGCCGGATGATCGGTGGTGCCGAGCACGACGGGCGTGCCCCAGACGCCGGCGGCGTCACCGGGCGTGTACGTGCCCTTCATCAGCACCCCGGACTGCTGATCGAACGCGTCGCCCAGACCAAGCCAGATGGTGACCTGGCCTGTGACGGAATCGAAGTTGGGATCGATGGCGATGGCGCCCACGGCCAGTGCGCCGATGTTGTCGGTGATGGGCTGCCAGAAGGGAAAGTTGCTGCTCAGGTCGCCGAACCACACGCCGCCGCCCGACGTGGCGAGGAAGGTCAGGTTCGGGCTCCCGGGGTGCACGGCGATGGCGGTGGGGCGGCCGGCGTCCATGCCCTTGTAGAAGGTGCCGTTGAACTCGGAGCGCGCGGCCAGCGGCCCCAGGTTCTCCCAGTTGCGGGTGCCAGGGGTGCTGGCTGCAGGCGCGACGGGCGCGTCCGCGCCGGGTGTGGCGCGAGCCGCGTTGATGGCGGCCCACCTGGCGCGCTCCTGCGCCGAGAGGTTGATCAGGTACTTCTGCGCGTCGGGGGTGCGGGGGCCGATCTCGGCCTCCATCACCAGCCGGCGGATCTCCGCGTTGTCTGTCTCCTCGGCTTCGCCTTGTTCGGCGGAGGCGTCAGCAAGGAGCGGCGACAACTCGGGCAGGCCGTCCGCGCCCGCCTTGAGCGCATTCTTCGCGGCGAGGATCGTGGACTGACGCTGGTTCAGTTCCCATGCCTTGTAGGCTCTCGCGACGCGAGGCGAGCTCACAAGCGCTGCGGCCGCCACGGCTCCAGCCGCGACGTACAGCCACTTTTTCTTGGCCACTTTTTTCACTCCGGATGGAAAGACGGGGGGCGAGCAGGATCGGAAAAGTACGGTACCGGCTGACCTGTTCTACGGTCAACCTTGTTACGGCACGAAACCCTACAGATCGGCCTGAAAGGCGCACGAACGCCTGCTTCGGCGCACAAAATGGCGCACCGCGCTAGGCGTTTTTGTATTCAACTGTGGGAGAAAAATTCAGGCAGACAGCAATGAAGGCACCGGCGCGCCGGCCCCGGCCTCGAACACCAGCACGCCTTCGTCGACGTAGCCCTCGAGGTCCGCGGCCAGCCACTTCTGCCCCGCGCGGATCTTGTGGAACCGCACCGTGCAGCACTCGCCGTCGTACGAGACGATGACGTTGAAGCGGCCCGGATAGCGCGAGAGCGCTTCCGAAACCGTGCGCGCCGTGACCAGCCCGGCCGTGAGCAGCAGGAGCGGGCACGAGGACGCGATCCGCGCGTCGAACATCGCCTCCATGCGCAGCTTGTTTGCGCTGCACTCGAGGCCGGTCTCGTCGGGGAACTCCACCGGGCTGAGGTGGGGTTTCTTGAGGAAGCCGCCGAGGAGGAAGCAGCCGCCGGTCTCGACGATGTGGACGTCGGGACCTCGCGGCGGCACCACCGCCTCCACCTCGCGACTGCGGAGGTCCTGGAGGTAGCGCCCCATGCGCCGGTTCAACTTCATGGAGCGAGAGCATAGGCGGCGCGCGGGTGCGCGTGCACGGAAAAGTTACTCGCCCCAGACGGTGACGACGAGCGTCCGGCGGTGCGGGGCGCGGCGGTGTTCCCACACGTACAGCGCCTGCCAGGTGCCCAGCGCCAGGTCGCCGCCGCTGACCGGCAGGGTCTCCGCGGTGCGGGTCAGCGCGGCGCGGATGTGGGAAGGCATGTCGTCCGGGCCTTCGGAGTCGTGCTCGTACTCGCCGCTCTCCGGCGCGAGGCGCGCGAGGAAGCGCTGCAGATCGCGCAGCACAGCGGGGTCGGCGTTCTCCGACACCAACAGTGACGCGCTGGTGTGCTGGATGCAGACGTTGCAGAGGCCAGTGCGCACGCCGGCGGCCGCCACCACGGCGCGCACCGCGGCAGTCACCTCGTGCAGGCCTGGGCCTCGCGGCTCGACACGGACCGCCTCCTGGTGCAGCTTCACGCCTGCTCCCAGCGCGGCGTGGTGTCGCCTTCCACGCGGCCGCGCAGGCGCTCTTGCGGAAGGAAGCGGCCTTTGTATCGAAGCGAATCGCAGCCCTCGACGCGATAGCCGAGGTAGACGTGGGCCAGCCCCTGCTCCCGCGCATATCCGATTGCGCTCAGCACGTTGAAGGTGCCGAGCGAAAGATCGCGACGCTGCGGGTCGTAATAGCAGTACACCGCCGAGAGCGCGTGCGGAGTCCGGTCGGCGATGCCCACGGCCAGCAGCCGGTCGCCCTCCCAGTAAGAGAACTCGCGCGCGGCGGGATGCGGAAAGCAGAACTGCATCGCGTACGACTCGGAGCCGATGCGGTCGGGCTTCCAGCCGCGCTCCACCTCGCGCTCGGCATGCCAGCGGCGGTAGAGCTCCAGGCGGACGTCGTCGACCTCGGGCTCGCCCACCTCCACCCGAACCCCCGCCGCGCGCTGCATCACCCGCCGCAGGTTGGGCGAAGGCGCGAAGCCCGCCACCGGCACGCGCACGGAGACGCACTCGTCGCAGTCGGCGCAGACCGGCCGGAAGTAGATGGGGCCGAACCGCCGCCAGCCGCGTTCCAGGAGGCGCTCCAATTCCTGCGGGCTGACGCCCGTCATCAGGAGGGTCTCGGTCTGCGAGCTGAGCCCGTCCAGGTACGGGCAGGGCTCCGGGCCGGCGATACGGTGCTGCAGCAGGCGCACGGGTGCCATTCTAACGCTACAATCGCCCGGCGATTCGCCGATGAACCTGCTCCTGTTGCACGACGCGGATTTTCGCGAGGATGGCACCGTGTGCCTGAGCGGCCGGCGGCTGCTGCACGCCCGAGAGGTGCTGCGGGCGACGCAGGGCGACAAGTTGCGCGTCGGCAGGCTGGGCGGCCTGCTCGGCACCGCGGAGGTGCTGCGCCTGGACGATGCGGAGCTGGTGCTGCGCCCCAGGCTGACGGACCCGCCTCCCCAGCGCGCCGGCATCGACCTCCTGCTGGCGATTCCGCGCCCCAAGGCGTTACGGAAGATTCTGCCGGCGGCGGCGTCGATGGGCATCGACCGCATCGTGCTGGTCAACGCCGCGCGGGTGGAGAAGAGCTACTTCGATTCCAAGGTGCTCGAAGGGATGGAGGACCTGCTCGTCCTCGGCCTGGAGCAGGCCCGCGATACGCGGTTGCCGGAGGTGCTGGTACGCGAGCGCTTCCGCCCCTTCGTGGAGGACGAGCTGGACAGGCTGTGGCCGGACGCTCTGCGGCTGGTGGCGCATCCAGGCGCGGAGCTCGCCAACCCGTCCCGCTCCGAGCGAACCGTGCTCGCCATCGGGCCGGAGGGGGGCTGGGTGCCGTTCGAGCTGGAATTGTTGCGCGCGCATGGATTCGCCCAGTTCTCGCTAGGCCCGAGGACACTGCGGGTCGAGGTCGCAGTGCCCTACGCGCTCGGCATGCTTCGGCTGTGATACGGTTGTATCAGGCATGGTTCGACTGCTTCCTGCCACGGCCAGCGCCGACGCCCGGCGGCTGATCGCCACCCGCGGCGCGCGCGGCTTTGCCGACGGCGTGGCCAGCGTGCTGCTCGCCAGCTACCTGACGCGCCTCGGGTTCACTCCGGTCCAGATCGGCGCCGTGGCCACCGCGACCCTGTTCGGGTCCGCCGCCTTGCTGCTGGCCGCGGGATTGTTGGGGCACCGCTACCGCCGCCGGACCGTGCTGCTCGCCTCGTCGGCCCTGATGTGCGCCACCGGTGCGGCTTTCTGGCTCGCAAGCGGGTTCGTCGCCCTGCTGATCGTCGCCTTCCTGGGAACGCTCAATCCCTCCTCCGGTGACGTGACCCTCTTTCTTCCCACCGAGCAGGCGGTGCTGGCAGAGACCGCCGCGGCGCGCGATCG
>DASRTX010000494.1:0-11706 GCA_035655715.1 Myxococcales bacterium
CCCAGGCGGCCACCGGACCCGTGACCTTCTTCAGCGATCCGCCTCCGGCGACCGGCTTCACGTCGCCCGCGCGCCGCGCCGGCCGCTGCGGCCGCGGCTGCTGCTCCGCCTGCAGCACGCGCTCGCTGGTCTTGAGCAGCGAGTCGGGGATCAGCGAGATGGAATCGATGCCCTGCTCCACCAGGAAAGCGGCGAAGTCGGGGAAGTCGCTGGGCGCCTGGCCGCAGATGCCCACCTTCCGTCCCTTGCGCCGGGCGGCGTCGATGATGCGCGCGCAGGCCTGCAGCACCGCCGGGTTGCGCTCGTTGAAGAGCTGCGCCACCAGCGCGCTGTCCCGGTCCACGCCCAGCACCAGCTGGGTGAGATCGTTGGAGCCGATGGAGAAGCCGTCGAAGATGTCGGCGTACTGGTCGGCGAGGAACACGTTGGAGGGCAGCTCGGCCATCACGTAGACCTCGAGGCCGTCCTTGCCCTGCACGAGGCCGCCTTCGCGCAGCACCTCGATGACCTTGCGGCCTTCGTCCGGCGTGCGGCAGAACGGCACCATCACTTTCAGGTTGGCGAGCCCGAACTCCTCGCGCACCCGCTTCACCGCGCGCAGCTCGAGCAGGAAGCCTTCCTTGTACTTGGGATGGTAGTAGCGCGAGGCGCCGCGCCACCCGATCATCGGATTCTCTTCCACCGGCTCGAACTGCTTGCCGCCGAGCAGCGTTGCGTACTCGTTGGACTTGAAGTCGGAGAGTCTCAAGATCACCGGCTTGGGATGGAAGGCGGCGCAGATGGTGCCGATGCCCTGCGCCAGCTTGTCAACGAAGTACTCGGTCTTCTCCGGATAGCCGCGGGTGATGGCGTCCACCTGCGCGCGCGTCGCCCCGTCGAGCTCCGCGTATCGCGTCAGCGCCAGCGGGTGCACCTTCACCCAGCTGGCGAAGATGAACTCCATCCGCGCCAGGCCCACGCCGTCGTTGGGCAACATGGCCGTCTGGAAGGCCTGCTCGGGGTTGCCCACGTTGAGCATCATCTGCGTGCGCGGCCGCGCGAACTGCGTGCGGTCGACCTCTTCCACCTCGTACTCCAGCTTGCCGCTGTAGATGCGGCCCTGCTCGCCCTCGGCGCAGCTGAGCGTGACTTCGGCGCCGCTCTCGACGCGAGAGGTGGCGTCGGCGGTGCCCACCACCGCCGGGATGCCCAGCTCGCGCGCCACGATGGCGGCGTGGGAAGTGCGGCCGCCGCGCTCGGTGACGATGCCGGAAGCGATCTTCATGATCGGCTCCCAGTCGGGATCGGTATTCTCGGTGATGAGGATCTCGCCGGCCTTGAACTGGTCGAACTGCGTCGCGCTCTTGATCACGCGCGCGGTGCCCACCGCGATGCCCTCGCCCACCGCCAGGCCCTGCGCCAGCTGCTCGCCCTTGCCCAGCAGCTTGTAGATGCGCAGCGACGCGCCCTTGCGGTTGGAGTGCACCGTCTCGGGACGCGCCTGCAGCACGAAGAGCTGGCCGGTCTCGCCGTCCTTGCCCCACTCCACGTCCATGGGCGAGTCGGACCCGCGCTGCTGCGAGTAGTGCTCTTCGATGCGCATTGCCCAGCGCGCCAGCTCCAGCACCTCGTCGTCGGTGAGCGAGCAGGTCGCGCGGAGGTCGGCGGGCACCGGCTCGAGCGCCGTGCCCTTCTCCGAATAGACCATCCGCTGTTCCTTGCTGCCGATGGTCTTCCACACGAGGGGCCGGTGGCCTTCGCGCAGCGCCTCCTTGTGTACGTAGAACTGATCGGGGACCACCTGGCCCTGCACGATGGCCTCGCCCAGCCCGAAGCTGGAGGTGATCAACACCACGCCGCGGTGGCCGCTCTCGGTGTCCAGCGTGAAGAGCACTCCGGAAGCCGCCTTGTCGCTGCGCACCATCTTCTGCACGCCCACGCTGAGGGCGACTTGCAGGTGATCGAAGCCCATGTGGGCGCGGTAGCTGATGGCGCGCGCGGTGAACAGCGAGGCGAAGCAGCGCCGGATCGCATCGAGCAGCGCCGCCTCGCCGCGGATGTTGAGGTAGCTATCTTGTTGACCCGCGAAGCTGGCGCCCGGGAGATCCTCGGCGGTGGCGGACGAGCGCACCGCGACGTCGGTCTCGTCGCCGCCGAAGCGCAGCGAGAGCGAGCGGTACGCGGCCACCGCTTCGTCGGCGATCTCGGGCGGCAGCTCGGCGGAGACGATCCGCTTGCGGATCTCCGCGCTGCGCGCCACCAGCCCCTGGACGTCGCCCGGCGCGATGCCGGCCAGCTGCTCGCGGATGGTGTCGTCCAGTCCCGCGGCAGAAATGAAGTGTCGGTACCCCTCGGCAGTGACCGCGAAGCCGTCCGGCACGCGGATGCCCAAAGGCGTCAGCTTCCGGATCATCTCTCCCAGTGATGCGACCTTGCCGCCGACCAGTGAAACGTCAGCAAGCCCCACTTCCGCAAACCAGCGGACAAAACGCATGGTGGTGCCTCCCCCAGACAAACTGAGCATGCCCGCCGCAGCGCGGCAAGGGGTCAGGCCCTCGAAAGCACCAGCTGCTCGATGCGGTCGAGCGCCTCGTCAAGCTGCGCCTGGGGAGCGCCGAAAGAGAATCGCGTATAACTACGGAATCTTGACGCGCGGTGACTGCGCCGCTTGCCAGGGTTGACGTCGAAGAACTCGCCCGGGACAGTGATGACCTTCTTTTCCAGTGCTGCGCGAAAAAAGCTCATCCCGTCGTTCAAGGGCGGGGGCAGGCTGTTCAGGTTGCCCCACACATAGAAGGTGCCTTCCGGGGTGCGATCGGCGCGGATGCCCATCCGCTCCAGCCGGTGGAGCATGCGATCGCGCTTGTCGCGGAAGGCGGCGTTGATGGCCTGCGTCTCCTTCTGCACCACGTCCTCGGCGAGCAGCGGGATGGCGGCGCGCTGCAGCGGCCGCGAGCCGCCACCGTCGAGGAAGGAGCCCGCGCTGGCCACCGCTTCGATCACCTTGGCGGGACCCACCGTCCAGGTCACGCGCCAGCCCGGATAGCGCCAGTTCTTGGTGAGGCCGTCGAAGATGACGATGGGGTCGCGGTTCACGTCCTCCACGTAGCGGGCGGCGCTCTCGATGGGCAGCTGGCCCGGCCGACCTGACCAGACGTAGTGCGAGTAGAATTCGTCGATCAACAGCGAGCAGTCCAACTCGCGCCCGATGCGCACCCACCGCGACAGCTCGTCGCCCTGCACCAGCTTGCCGGTGGGATTGCAGGGGTTGGACATCAAGAGTGCGGAGAGGCCGCGGCCCTGGATCTCCTTGCTGAGATCGTCGGCGGTGAAGGCGTAGCCGCGATCGCCTTCGAGGAGGATGGGGATGGCGGTGAAGGCCTTGAAGACGTCGAGGAGCTCCTCGTACGCCGTGTAGTCGGGCAGGAAGTGCCCCAGGTTGACGTGGCCCAGCGACGCGGCGGCGCGGGTGAGCGCGGCGCGGCCGCCGCCGGAGATGCTGACGTTCTCGGCGCTGTATTGGGAGGGCAGGCCTTTGCGGAAGATGCGGTTGTAGAGGGAGGCGACGGCCTCGCGCAGCTCCCAGAGGCCGGGGACCGGCGCGTATTCCTGGTCGTCCACGCGCACCGTGACCGCCTGCGTGCGCGGGGGGGCGCCGGGGAGCGGGCCGGTCTCGGGCTGGCCCTGGCCGAGGTTGCACCAGCTGGGGTCGGCGCTGCGGTAGCCGAGCTTGTGCGCTTCGGCGGTGACGTAGATGACGCCGGTGCGGGGGACGGGACGGAAGGCGGGGATGGTGAAGTCGTCGGACACGAGGCGGAGGGTAGCACGCGGGCGGACAAGACTTTAGATCGACCATCCTGGAAGAATCGGACGCGCTACTGCTCGATTCGGACCTCTGCACAAGTGTCACGCCGTAGCGTTCAGCGCCGATGGCTCCAAACCGGCTCCTCCGGCTCCCACCGCAGCAGAGCGGAATCCTGGCCGCGAGGCGCCGCAACTCGGGTACCAGTGCCGCTGCTCTCTCGATCCGCTCCCGGATCCGTTCTCCGCCCTGACCAGCCCACTGGACCAAGAGGGGACTGAGAGCTTCCACGCCTCGGGCCGCGTGCTCGATCAAATCGCGGACGAATACTGATGGACCCATACCGAGCCAATTCTGTGATTCGGGTGGGCGGGGCGGGAATCTAGAGTCGCCAGCCCACACGCAGCAGCCAGACGGAGGGCGCCACGACCGGCGCTTCCGCCGGCGGAGGCAGCGCCGTGAAGCGTGCCGAGGCGAGCGGATCCGTCCACCCCGGCGGCAAGTGCTCCAAGGCGTGGTGCCGGTAGTTGGCCAGGACGTAGCGCACGGCGTTCCTGGTCTCTCGCGGCGTCTTGAGCGCATGCGCGTGATAGCGGTCCGCGAACACTCCCCCACGCCGGCCCGAAAGCGCATTCAGGCGTCGCGCCAGCCGAGTCGCGAAGCCCTGCATGCCCCGTGAGAGCGCGGCCTGACCTTCCGCCTCGACGATGAAGTGCAGGTGGTTGCCCTGGATGGAGTAATGGATGATGCGCACGCCGAACCGCTCGCGCGCCGCGCGAAGAGCGTCCTCGACGATCTTCGCGCGTTGGTACGAGCGCAAGTACCCTACGCCCGGCTGCAGCCGCATCGTCACGTGCACGGGATGCCGCGCCGCGAAGTCGGCGCGGCGAAGGTGCGGCACACCGGGGCCCACGAGACCGAGATGCGCCCTCGTTCGCGGTCTTCCCGCGCCCCTGCGCTTACCTCCCCACTCGGGAAGTTTCAACCGCATCGGCGCGCCATCGTCCAACTTGAATAGCATACTTATTCCCACAACGCAAGTCAGGCGGCCCTCCTTAACTCTCCTCCGGCTCAGGCGCCCAGCTTTTCCGCCAGGTCCACGAAGTCGCTCGCCACGACGTCCCAGTCGCCCTCCGCCGACAGGTCCTTGTCCTGTCCGGGCCCGTACTGCGCGGGACGGATCACCAAGGCGGTGCGCAATCCGGCCCTGCTCGCACCGCGCAGATCGCTGTTGTGCGCAGACACCATCATCACCTCCCGCGGCTCGAGCTGCAGCAGCGAGAGCGTCGTGAGATAGGCCTGGGGATGCGGCTTGTACTGCCGCGCGATCTCCGCTCCGAGGACGCTGTCGAAAGGCAGGCCTCCGTGCCTGATCAGGTCGATGGTGAGCGCGACGCTGCCGTTCGACAGCGTGACCACGACATGGCGGCGCTTGAGCCGCGCGATCCCTTCGACGGCGTCAGGCCAGGGGTCGAGCCGGTGCCAGGACCGGTTCAGCCAACGAAGATCCGGCTCGCTCAACCCCTCGACGCCGAACCGCTTCACCGTGGTCATCAGATTTTCCCAGTGCAGCGCGTCGAGGTTCACCCACGGCCTCTCGCCGTGCCGGATCGGCTTCATGGAAGGCGCGTATTCGCCGCGCCAGGCGTCGGCGAAGGCTCCCCAGTCGACCTTCACGCCCGTGCGTCTGGTCAGTTCCTCGCCGTCGCGAATCACCGATCCGCGCCAATCGACGACGGTGCCGAACACGTCGAAGGCGAGCGCTTTCACGTCGGTGGCGGGAGCCATGGGCTGGCGGGTAGCACGATCGCGGCGGCACGCCGTCGGACCTCCGGGACTCCGGCCTAAGTCCCCGGCGACAGATGGTTTCTCCTTCCCACACCCCCCGCGTTGGTCTCGACGCGTCTTGCACGATTTCACACACTCTGAATCATTGCGCTGCCCGCTCCCGGGCGCATCACGAGGGGCTCATCACATGAAACGCTTCCTGGCCTTCCTGGTCGTGGCGCCGGCGCAGCTTGCGCTCGGGGCACACGCGTCGGGGCCGACTTGCACAGAGGTCGTGGCGCGGCTCGGCGACGCGCTCACGGACGTGACCTGTTTCGCCTCGACGGACCTCACCACCACCAACGCCGCCACCACTCCCGCCGACAACTCCATCCCGACGCTGCCCGCGTTTGCGTTCACGCCGCACACTGATCGCGACAAGATCGCGCCCAGCGCCGGCAAGCGCCCGCCCATCACCAGGGTGGTCCCCGGCATTCAGTTGAACGCGCGCTTCGCCTCCGATCCCACCGGGCAAGCTCGCTTCCTGCTCCGACTCCCCAACGACTGGAATGGCAGCCTGGTCGTCGCCGGCGCCTCGGGCACGCGCAGCGAGTTCAACGGCGACTTCGCCTGGAGCGACTACGTGGTCCAACAGGGGTTCGCCTATGCGTCACAGAACAAGGGCGTGCTCAACCTGCGCCTGTCCAACTCCGCGGATCCGCTCGCCTGCCGGCTGGCGCCAACCATCCCCGTGTTCGTGCACTTCTTCGACAACGATCCCGGCCAGGAGTTCACCCGCTGGGCCGCCTTCATGATCGAGGCGGGCAAGCTGGCGCAACAGGGAGTCAAAGCCGGTTACGGCCACCACCCACGAGAGACCTACGCGGTGGGAACGTCCAACGGAGGCTACCAGGTGCGCCGGGCGGTGGAGAGCGCGCCCGACGTCTTCAGCGGTGGCGTGGACTGGGAGGGCACCTTCGTCGACGAGCACGCGCCCAACCTCCTGACCGATCTCCCCGCCGGCGTCCTCAACTGGCCCGACTACGTGGCCTCGGGTTTCTCGTCCTCCAGCACCGCTGCCGCCAACATCCGCGCCGCGGGATACCCGCCTGATATCGTGAAGCCCGCCGATACCTTGTGGAATGAATATCAATTGAATTTCTGGGAAGTGACCGAGTGTCAATGGCAGAAGCGGCTCGATCCCGGATATGCCACATATGTTTCGGGAACACAGAACTACAACTACGTCGCGCGGCTTCCCTTCTCCGACGTCGGCCAGAACTTCAAGGCCTTCGCCACCACCGGGCGCATCCAGCGGCCGCTGATCACCGTGGCGGGGACCATGGACGCGCTCTTGCCCATCGATCACCATGCCCGCGCCTACGCGCGCAAGGTGGCCGGGAAGCAGAAGAAGCACGAGTGCGGCGATGCGGAATACCGGCTCTATGAAGTGCAGAACGGGAACCACATCGAGACCTTCGCCGACCTCTTCCCGCAGCTGGAGCTGATCGAGCCGCACGCGCAGCGCGCCTTCGATCTCCTCGTGCAACACGTCGAGGGCCGGGCTCCGCTGCCGCCCAGCCAGTGCATCCCCCACGGCGGCTCCATCGCCTCGGCTCCGTCGCAGCCGGGGCACTGCGCGAATCTCTTCGCGCCGTAGCCGAGATTCGGGGACACCATACGTAATCTTCCGTAAGGTGTCCCCGAAACCCAGAGGTCAGGGCAGGATTCCGAGCCGTTTGGCGACGAAGTAGGCGGCCGCAAGGATCAGCGCCCAGGTCAGGATTTTCGAGAGCGGCGACTCGGGCTTCTTGGGGCCGGTGCCCGCGACGTTCCTGATCCCGCCGCGCATGCGCGTGAGGAACCCGCTCGCCGCCGGGGGCTCCGGAGCAGGACGCGCCGCCGGCCCCACGTCGTCGCGGGGGCGCCGCCTCTTCTCGTCTTGCTTCCGCTTCTTCGAAACCGGCATGATTCAGACGATACTATGCAGATCCGTACGTGCGGCGCGCAGGACCTCGCGGCGATCTTCGCGATCGTGAACGACGCGGCGCAGGCCTACAAGGGCATCATTCCCGGCGACCGCTGGCACGATCCCTACATGCCGCTCGAAGAATTGGAGCAGCAGATCCGCGACGGCGTCCGGTTCTTCGGAGTCGAATCCGGCGGGGAGTTGGCCGGCGTGATGGGCATCCAGGATCGCGGGCCCGTCACGCTCATCCGGCACGCCTACGTGAGAACCTCACAGCGGCGCAAGGGCATCGGCGAGAAGCTCCTGAAGCACCTCGAAGCCATGACCGAAAAGCCCATCCTGATCGGCACCTGGACCGCCGCCACCTGGGCCGTCGGCTTCTACGAGAAGAATGGATACCGGATTCTTCCACGAGCAGAGATCGATCGCCTGCTGCGCACTTACTGGAGCATTCCGGAGCGACAGATCGAGACTTCAGTGGTGCTGGCGAACGCCAAGTGGAGGCCTTGACCTGCGTTCCGGCTACCGCTTGTACCGCGGCAGGCGCACGCCCTGGGTCAGGACCGGCTCGAACAGGTCGCCCACTTTCCGCAGCCGCTCCGGCATCGTCTTCAAGTTGAAGACCGCCGGATCGAGTCCCGGTTTCACCTCGCTCCAGCGCAGCGGCGTGGACACCGGAGCACCGTGAATGCCGCGCAGCGAATACGGGGCCACCACCGTCTTGCCGTACGCGTTCTGCATGCAGTCGAAGTAGAGGCGCCCCTTGCGCGCCGAGAGCGATCGCTCCAGCGTGACCTGCTTGAGCTGCTTCGCCACCGTCTCGCCGACCTGGATGGCAAACGCCTGCGCGTCCTCGTAGGTATGCCCCTTCGCCAGCGGCACGACGATGTGCAGCCCGCGCTTGCCGCTGGTCTTGGGGACGCTGGGGAGGCCCAGCCGCTCGAACATCCCCTGCAAGAGCTCCGCGACCTCCACCGCCTGCGCGATGGTCTCGCCCTCCGCTGGATCGAGATCGAACACCACCCAGTCGGGCTGGGTGAGGCTCTGCGCGCGCGAGTGCCAGGCATGGAGCTCGAGCACCGAGTTCTGGGCCAACCAGCGCAGCGCGCGGGGGCTGTCGGCGACGAGGTGGCGCACGGTGCCGCGCTTGTTGCCGGCGGGGGTGTCCACGGTGCGCATCCAGTCCTCGGCGTTGGCGATGTCCTGCTGGAACCAGCGCGGTTTGTCGATGCCCTGGTTCCAATGGATCAAGGTCAGCGGGCGGTCGCCGAGGGCATTGAGCAAGGCGGGAGCGACGGCGTCGTAGTAGGCGGCGACGTCCGCCTTGGTGATGCGGTCCTTCGGGTAGAGGAGGCGGTCGGGATTGGAGAGCTTCACCTCACCCGCCGGCGCCGCCGGACTTGCCGAAGCCCGCGTTTGCGCTCTCGGCTTTTGCTTTTTCTGGCCCTCGGGGACGGCGGCGGGCTTTTCGCGGCAAGTCTCCTCGGGCTTCTTGTCGGCGCGCAGCCCCTGGAACGCCGGATGGCGCAGCTTGCCGTCGGAGGTCCACTCGGTGAAGCGGACCTGCGCCACCAGCCGCGGTTCCACCCAATGAGCGTCGCGCAGCCGCGGCGCGCCAAGGGCGGGCGAATCCGGACGCTCGTCGGGCGCAAGCTGCTTCTTCAGCTCCGCGCGCTGCTTCGAAGAGAAGCCCGTCCCCACCTTGCCGGCGAACTCGTAGCCGCCCTTCCCGTCCGCGACCGCGAGCAGGAGAGCGCCCAGCGATCCGGAGGCGTTCCCCTTCCCCGGCGTCCAGCCGACGATGGCCAGCTCCTGGGTGGCCTGCGCCTTCAGCTTCAGCCACTCGCGCGAGCGCCCCTTCTCGTAGACCGAGCCGCGCGCCTTGAGGATCAAACCTTCCAGCCCGCGTTCGCGCACCTGTCCCAGCGCGTCCTCGATGGGCCCGGGCACTTCCTCGGCAAGGCGCAACTCGGGTGGCGCGTTGGAGAGCACGCTGCGCAAGAGGTCGCGCCGCTGCTCCAGCGGCTTCTGGCGCAGGTCCTCGCCGTCCAGGCGCAGCAGGTCGAAGACGAAGAGCACCGCGTCGTCGGCGCGGCCCTGCTGGATGAGCTCGAATCGCGGCACGCCCTGCGCATCCAGCACGCAGGCCTCGCCGTCGAGCACCGCGTCGCCCACCACCACCTGCGAGAGCGCCCGGGCGATGCGGGGAAAGCGCTCGCTCAGATCGAGCGCGTTGCGCGTCCACATTGCGACGCGGCGGTTGGAGAGCGCGCAGAGCGCGCGGTAGCCGTCGTACTTCACCTCCGCGTACCATTTGCCGGCGGGCTTCTCGTCCACCAGCGTCGCCAGCATGGGCGGCAAGTATCCTCGCAGGATCGCATCCGGCGCTGCCCGCGGCGCCCGCAGCGCGCCGGCGCGCTCCGGGCCGCGGGTCACCACCCGGCCGCTCACCACCGACTCCGGCTTCTCGACCACTACGTCGTATGCCGGGTTCTCGGTGCCGTCCTTGGCCTTGAACATCAGCCACTGCGACTTGCCCGGCGCGCCGCCGTGCGTGCGCACCAGGTGCCACTGCCCGCGCAGCTTGTGGCCGTGGAACTCGACCACGAGGTGACCCTTCTTCCGCTGCTGCGAGAGCTGGCCCGGCGGCACCGAATCGCAGGTGCCGTTGTCCCAGATCAGCGAATCGCCGGCGCCGTACTCGCCGTCGGGGATGCGACCTTCGAAGCTGCCGTACTCCAGCGGGTGGTCCTCGGTCTGGATGGCCAGCCGCTTGACGCCCGGATCGTAGCTGGGCCCCTTGGGCACCGACCACGAAGCCAGCGCGCCGTCCATCTCCAGGCGCACGTCGTAGTGCAGCCGCGTGGCGTCGTGCTTGTGCACCACGAAGGTTGGCTGGGCGTGCTCTGCCACCGCCCCTGGGGCCGGCTCCGGCGTGATGCCGAAATCGCGCTTCGCTTCGTACTCGGGCAGCTTGCGGCGCAATGGCGCGCTCCGGGAGCGGGAGGTCGTGCGCCTGCCGGATGTCCGTCGCGGCATGCCCGTACGGTCAGCACGGCTCAGCGCGGCGGGTAGTCTATCTCCACCTCGACGCGCTCGTCTCCGCGGGCCCCCTCCACTTTGTGCTCGATGCGGGCGGTCTCGTGCGGGCGCAGGGTCGCCTTCTCGCTGCGCAAGAGCGGGGGTCCGCCCGCGCGCGGGTAGAGCCGCAGGTCCAGCTGCACCTGCCCCTCGCCGAAGCCGGCGTTGCGCACCACGATCTCCACGGCGGCCCCGCGCATCCGCGCGGAGACGAGCTCCGGCCGCGGCCCCGAGCACGCGCGGACGAAGAGCGCGCCGCCGATCAGCACCAGCGCCGCGAGCATCAGCACCGGCCGGATCACCCCGGCACCCAGGGCTTGTCGAGGACGAAGAGCAGGGCGACAGCAAGCGTAAGCAGCACCATGGCGGTGGCGAACCCCATGGTCGCGACCGGATCTGCCCGCTTCGCCGTGCGACACAGGCTCACCAGACCGAGCGGCTCGGGGATCACCGGCAGCTTGTGCTCCGCCTCGTACTCCCAATCTGGGAGGAGCGCTTCTTCCAGCAGCGCCGGCGCGATGCGGTGGAGCCGCGCCGCGATCTCCTCGCACTGCGCGGCGTCGAGCGAGAGCGTGGGCCAGAGCGGTCCGCAGTTCAAGTGGCGCCGCAGGGCGCGCGCGAACTCGACCTGCGCGAGGAAGCGCTCGCCTTCGTCGTCGTCGAGCTGTCCCCAGGCCACGATGGGGAGATCCTCGCCCGCTACCTCCGCCACCTGCCGGACGAAATACGCCAGAAGATCGGCGGAGCCGCCGCTCCGCGCGTCGAGCTGCGAGATGCGGGCGCCGTCCACCTCGATGCGGCCATGGCTGCCCTGCGGGTCGGGCAGCTCGAAGCGCAGCGGCACGCCGTCCGCCCGCTCCAGCACCTTGGCGATGGCGGCCCACGGCCCGTCGCCGGGCTTGCCCAGGGCCCGCAGCTGCCGCCCCCGCTCCGCCGCGGAGTCGCCGGCAAAGCGGCGGCGCAGCGCATACAGCGCGATGCGCACGGCGCCCACTGCGCCGCGGGCGCTGATCGCGGCCAGGTAGGTATAGAACACCAGCATGAAGAGGATGGTCAGCGTCTCCACGTTGCTGCGCTGCGCGAGCGTGACGAAGAGCTTTCCGTGCAG
>DASRTX010000495.1:0-4737 GCA_035655715.1 Myxococcales bacterium
CGCAGGGCTCGTGGGAGGACGCCTGGACCATGCGCTGGAACGGCGCCGTCTTCGCCGCCCGCGGCTACGTGGTGGTGGAGACGGACTTCCACGGCTCGGTGGGCTACGGCCAGAAATTCAAGGAGGAGATCAGCGGCGACTGGGGCGGGCTGGCCTACGACGACGTGATGCGCGCCACCGACGCGGCCGAGAAGCTGGCCTCCGTGGACCCCGCCCACACCTGCGCCGCCGGCGCCAGCTTCGGCGGGTACATGATCGACTGGATCGCCGGACACAGCGATCGCTTCAAGTGCCTGGTCAGCCACGACGGTGTCTTCGACCTCGTGAGCATGTACGGCTCCACCGAGGAGCTTTGGTTCCCGGAGTTCGAGTTCCGCGGGCCGCCGTGGGAGAACGCGGACCTGTACCGGCGCCTCTCGCCCAGCAGCTACGTGCAGAACTTCAAGACGCCTACGCTCGTGGTCCAGGGCGAGCTGGATTTCCGCGTCCCGGTGGAGCAAGGCCTCGGCATGTTCACGGCGCTGCAGCGGCGCGGGGTGGAATCGAAGTTCCTCTACTTCCCCGACGAGGGCCACTGGGTTCTGAAACCGAAGAACAGCCAGCTCTGGTACCACACCGTCCTCGATTGGGTGGACGCCCACGCAAGACCTGGAAACAAGCAGGCCTCTCGTCCGTAAGGCGGGAGTTTCACTTTCAATGCACCAGGAGACCGAATGAAGCGAACGCTCCTCGCCGTCCTCCTCGCCGCGGCCGCATGCAGCTCCGGCCCGCAGTCGAAGCCCACCGCCGTGCCCGCCGCCCAGACGGGGTCCTCCCCCGCCAATCCGCCCGGCGCCGCCACCGCGCAGACGCCTGGCGCCGCGCCGCCCGCCGCCGGACAACCGCCAGCGCCCACCGCGCCGGCAGCCGCGGGGAGCGCCGTTGCGCAGGCCAAGCCGGAGCCGCCCGCCATCGACGAGAAGGCAATGGACAAGACGGTGGATCCCTGCACCGACTTCTACCAGTACGCCTGCGGCAACTGGATGAAGACCACGCCCATTCCCGAGGACCGCTCGCAGTGGGGCCGCGGCTTCAGCGAGATCTTCCAGCGCAACGAAGCGCTGCTCCACGAGATCGTGGAGAAGGACGCCCGCGGCGAGCCTGACGGCGTCGACCCGTTCGCAAAGAAGGTGGGCGACTTCTATGCCACCTGCATGGACGAGCAGAAGGCGGAGACGGCTTCTCTGGCCACGCTCCAGTCCTGGCTCAAGGACATCGACGGCCTCCGCGACGGCAAGGCGCTCGCGAAGGAGACGGCATTCTTGCAGGCGCACGGCGCCCGCGCCTTCTTCGGGTTCGGCTCGCAGCAGGATTTCAAGGACGCAACGCAGGTGATCGGCGGCCTGGATCAGGGCGGCCTGGGGCTGCCGGACCGCGACTACTACTTGAAGGACGACCAGCGATCCAAGGACCTGCGCGCGCTCTACCAGGAGCACGTGGCGAAGATGCTCGCTCTGGCGGGAACGCCGGAAGCGGCCGCCGGCAAGCAGGCACAGGCGGTCATGCAGATGGAGACGCAGATGGCCCGCGCTTCCATGGACAAGGTGGAACGCCGCGATCCGAACAAGATCTACCACCCCATGGATCGCGCGGCGCTCAAGAAGATGGCGCCCTACTTCGCCTGGGACCTGTACTTCGCAGAGCTGGGCGCGCCCTCGGTGCAGCAGATCAACGTGCTGGTGCCCAGCTTCTTCAAGAACCTGAGCAAGACCCTCGGTTCCACCAACGGGGCGGATCTCAAGAACTACCTGCGCTGGAAGGCGCTGGAGACGTCGGCCAACTCGCTGGGCAAAGGCTTCGTCGAGGAGCGCTTCCGGCTCACCCGCGCGCTCACCGGCGCCAAGGCCATCCTCCCGCGCTGGAAGCGGTGCGTGCAGATGACCGACCGCGCGCTGGGCGAGGCGCTGGGCCGCTCGTTCGTCACCACCACCATCGGCGACGAAGGCAAGCGGATGGCCAAGGATCTCATCCAGGGCATCGAGGGCGCCTTCGAGCGCAACCTCGCCAACGTGGACTGGATGGACGACGCCGCGCGCGCGGCCAGCAAGGAGAAGCTGTCGAAGATCAACAACAAGGTCGGCTATCCCGACAAGTGGCGCGACTACTCCAGCATGGAGATCGGCCGCGACTCGCTGCTCGCCAACGTGGCCGAGGCGGCGCGGTTCGAGACCAAGCGGGATCTCGACAAGATCGGCAAGCCGGTGGACCGCAACGAGTTCGGCATGTCGCCGCCCACCGTCAACGCCTACTACGATCCCTCGATGAACGAGATGGTCTTCCCAGCCGGCATCATGCAATCCCCGTTCTTCAAGCCCGACGCGCCCGAGCGCGTCAACTACGGCGGCCTGGGCATGGTGATGGGCCACGAGCTGACCCATGGGTTCGATGACGAGGGGCGCCAGTTCGACGGCAACGGCAACCTGCACGAGTGGTGGTCCAAGCCGGTCAACGACGCGTTCAAGGAGCGCGCGGAGTGCGTGGCCAAGCAGTACGACGGTTACGCCGCAGTGGAGGACGTGCACCTCAACGGGCACCTGACCCTGGGCGAGAACATCGCCGACATCGGCGGGCTCAAGATGGCGCTATTGGCCCTGCGCCAGAAGAATGGGGGCCAAGTGGCGCCCAAGGTCGAGCAGGACTTCTTCGTGGCCTTTGCCCAGGTGTGGTGCACCAACTATCGCCCCGAGGCGGCGCGGCTGCAGGCCCAGACCAACCCGCACTCCACGGCGCAGTGGCGCGTGAACGGGCCGGTCTCGGACAACCCCGAATTCGCCAAGGCCTATTCGTGCAAGGCGGGCGCACCGATGGTGCCGCAGAACCGCTGTACGGTCTGGTAGCGGTGGGCCTGGAGACGGAGTGGGAGGTCGAGGACGCTCAGCTCGAGCGGCGCGTGCGCACCTGGGCCATCCCGGGCGCGCTCGCGCTGGCCTTCCTCTTCGCCGCCACCGGCGCCGGCCATTTCCTGCAGCGGGTCTTCTTCAGCATGTGGGTGCACGAGCTGGGACACGCGACGGCCGCGTGGTTGTGCGGGTTTCCCGCCTTTCCAGGTCCCTGGCTGACCCCGATGGCGGCGTCGCGATCGCCGCTCTTCGCCATCGCGGTCTTCACCGCCATCGCCGGCACCTGCGCTTGGGCATACCGGAGCGAACGACCGCTCCTCTTCCGCGCGTTCGTCGCGCTGGCCCCCCTCCAGCTCTTCTGCAGCGCTGCCCTCCACCAAGGCGGCGCGCGCCAGCTCATCGTCTTCATGGGCGACGGCAGCTGTCTGGTGATCGGATCGCTGCTGATGCTGACCATGTACGCCCCCGAAGGCGGCGCCCTCCGCCGCGGCTGGCTCCGCTGGGGCTTCTTGGTAATCGGCGCCGCCGCGTTCGCCGACGTCTTCGCGCAGTGGTGGAAAGCGCGAACCGATCCGGACCTCATTCCCTTCGGCATGAACGAGGGCGCGGGGCTGAGCGACCCCAGCGTGCTCAGCGAGACGTATGGCTGGAGCGCGACGCAGCTGGTGCACCGGTACGTCGCGCTCGGGTGCGTCTGCCTTGCGGTCGTCGCGGTGGTCTACGCGGCGGCATTGCTGCGTCAGGACGACGGGCGGCGCTGACTCAGCGGCGCAGCGCCAAAAACCCGAGCGGAACGAGGGACAGCAAGAGCGCCACCGCGACCTGCGGCCGCCCGCCCTTGCGGAACAGCAGCAGCGTCACGTCGGCAGCCGCCAGCGCCACCGACAAGTACGCCAGCGCGGAAGCGGCGAAGGCCAGGGAGAGCGCGACGCCCGCGTCGTGTCCCCCCAGGCGCTCCGCGTTGATTCCCCATCGACAAAAGAAGAACACGAGGGCGACGGCGCCGGACGCGGCCAGCGCGATCCAACCCGTCGCCCTCGCCCCGCGGCTCAGAGCTGCGTCTCCAGCCGGCGCGCCAGATCCGCGAGCCGGGCCGCGTCGGCCGCGGCCACGTGCTGGCCGGCCTGCGCGTCAAGCTCGCTCACGAACGCTTCCAGCACGCTCCTGCTCGCCTTCGCGTTGCCACGCAGCGACGCCGCTTGTGCGTTGTCCAGCTTCTTCAGCAGGCTGGTGCGGATCCCCTGCGCTCGCGGGATGCCCCCGCGCCCCGTGATGGGAACCCGAGACACCTCGGCGATCAGCCGCGCGAAGGTGATCGCGCCTCCCTCGAACTGCGCGGAGGAGAGCGCCTGCGTCCTTCCCAGCTCGTCGCTGACAGCCGCCGACTCCGGCGGACCGTAGATGGCGACGTTTCCGACCAGGTAGGGCCCGTCGAGGCCCGAGACGCCGACGGGCCTGCCTTCGAAGTCCAGCGCCACCGTGGTCACTCCCGCGGCGAGGAAGCCGCTGCCGCTGCCGATCCCGAGCACCGTTCCGTCCGCCGCGCGCAGATCGCCCGACCAGATGTAGAAGCCGGCGCGGCGCGTGTCCACTTCGAAGGTCACGTGCAGCAGGTCGAAGAGGCCGTTGGCGTCGGTGTCCACGCCCTGCGCCTGCAGGCCCGGGCGGATCAGCGTGAGCGGGCGCTGCAGCTGGGCAAGCGTGTACGCCGCGGTCGACCCCAGTCCCGTCCGCCGATCGGCCACGTGCTCGGGCGAAGCGCCGTCGGCACGGCGGATCAACGTGGCCTCCGCGATCTCGTACGGCCCGTCCGCGGCCAGGAACGATTTCACGTCGGCGGCGGCGAAGCGGGCGGAGA
>DASRTX010000496.1:0-11849 GCA_035655715.1 Myxococcales bacterium
TGACGCCCTCGGTGGTAGCCACGGCGCGCAACGGGAAGCGGCTGGTGGGCGCGCTCGCCCGGCGGCAGGCAGTCACCAACGCCGAGCGCACGGTAGTGGCGGTGAAGCGGCTGATGGGGCGGCGGTGGTCGGCCAAGCCCACGCAGGACACGCTGCAGCGGATGCCCTACACGGTGGTGGCGGGGCCGCACGACGACGTGCGCATCGTCATCGGCGACCAGCAGTACTCGCCGCCCGAGATCTCCGCCATGGTGCTCACCGAGCTGCGCCTCGACGCCGAGGCGTTCTTCAACCAGCCCGTCTCCAAGGCGGTGATCACCTGCCCCGCCTACTTCAACGACGCGCAGCGCAACGCCACCAAGGACGCCGGGCGCATCGCCGGCCTCGACGTGGTCCGCATCATCAACGAGCCTACCTCGGCGGCGCTGGCCTACGGCTTCGGCAAGGCGCAGAGCGAGCGGCAGGTGGCGGTGTTCGATCTCGGAGGCGGCACCTTCGACTTCACCGTGCTGCACATGTTCAAGGGCGTGTTCGAGGTGGAGGCCACCGGCGGCGACTCGCTGCTCGGCGGCGAGGACTTCGACGCCCGTATCATCGACTGGCTGGCCAACCCCTTCCAGCAGAAGCACGGCATCGACCTGCGCAAGGACAAGATGTCGCTGCAGCGCCTGCGCGACGCGTCCGAGAAGGCCAAGTGCGAGCTCTCCTCGCTCAAGCAGGTGGAGATCAACCTGCCCTTCATCTCCGCCACGCAGGCCAGCGGCGCGCTGCACCTGCAAGCCACGCTCAACCGCGAACAGCTGGAGTCGATGACCAAGGACCTGGTCGACCGCTGCATGAAGGTCTGCGACCAGGTGCTGGGCGAGGCCCAGGTGCACGCGGCGCAGATCGGCGACGTGCTCCTGGTGGGCGGGCAGACGCGCATGCCGCGCATCCAGGACGAGGTGAAGCGGCTGTTCGGGCGCGATCCCTCCAAGGCGGTGAACCCCGACGAGGCGGTCGCGCTGGGAGCGGCCATCCAGGGCGCGATGCTGCTGCACGACGAGCGCGAGATGCTGCTCCTCGACGTCACGCCGCACAGCCTGGGCATCGCCATCGCCGGCGGCTTCTTCCAGAAGATCATCGAGAAGAACACCACCGTCCCCACCAGCGCGCACCACGTCTTCACCACCGTCAAGGACGACCAGACCAGCGCCAAGATCACCGTGCTGCAGGGCGAGAGCGAGATGGCCGCCGCGAACGAGCTCTTGGGCGAGTTCATGCTCACCGGCCTTCGCGCCGCTCCGCGCGGCAAGGTGGACATCGACGTCATCTTCGACATCAGCGCCGACGGCATCGTCTCGGTCAGCGCCATCGACGTGCAGACCGGCGTTCGACAGAGCATCACCGTCACCGCCTCGTCCGGCCTCACCGAGGACGAGATCAAGAAGGCGCAGGCGGCCAACGAGGACTGGATGCTGGGCCAGAAGGAAGACCCGGCCTTCCAGGAGCGGAAGGCCAAAGCGGAGGCCCTCTTCCGCGAGTTCGAGGCGCTCTGGCCCAGGCTCACACGCACCGCGCAGAACGGCCTCGGTCAGGAGCCCGTGCAGCGGGCGCAGGCGGCGCTCTCGGTGGCGCGGCTCCAGGTCGCGCAGAAGGAGAGCGAAGGGCTGGCCGCGTCCATCGACCGGCTCGAGCGCATGCTCGAGGCCCTCAAGGGCGCCATCGAGCGCGGCGGGGCAAAGTAGATGGCCGGCGCCGGCGGCCGGTTCTCGGGCCTGCTCCTCGAAGGTCTCGACCATTACCGCAAGGGCAGGATGCTGGAGGCCGTGCGCGCGTGGGAGGAGGCGTACCTGCTCGAGCCCACCAACCTGCGCGCGCGGGAGTTCCTGCGCTCGGCGCTGGAGCGGATCCATGCGCACATGTCGCCTTCGCCCGAGGGCGCAGCCGGCACGCCGGGGACGCATCCGTGGCTTCCTGGCGACAGGCCGGCGGTGGAGAAGACGCAGGCGTTCCCGCTGCCGCCCCTGCCCGTGCCTCCGGCTCCGGCGGCGCCGGTCAATGGACCTTCCGCGCCGTCGAAGACAGCCGCCTCGGCGAAGCCGGCCTCGCCCGCGAAACCGGCCACCCGGGAGAGAGCGAGGCCTCCGCCGCCGCCGGCAGACGCGAACGCGCTGCTCGCGAAGGCCGCTCCTTTGCCCGCCAAGGCGGCGCCCCTGCCCGCGAAGGCGGCGACCTCGCCGGCGAAAGCCGCCAGGCCTCCGCCAAAGCCGCCTCCTCCGCCGCCGATGCCGTGGGACGACGGCCCGTCCGTGGCCATCCCGCAGCCGGAGGATCCTGGAGACGAGACCAGCGGCGCCTGGTCCATCCACAAGGAGGCGCTGCCCATCGAGGCGGTGGCCGACGACGACACGGCGGTGTGGATGCGCGGCGCCCGCGAGCTGTTGGCGCTGGACGACTTCTCCGGCGCGCTGGAGCTGCTCAACAAGGTGCTGGACCGCAAGCCCGGCGACAAGGATGCGACCCAGCTGTACCAGCTCTGCGAGGAGAACCTGACGCAGATGTACGAGAGCAAAATCGGCGCCATGGACGCGCGCCCCCGCACGGCCATTCCGCCCGACGAGATCATCTGGTTGAACCTGGACCCGCGCGCCGGCTTCGTGCTGGCGCAGATCGATGGCGAGGTCTCCTTCGACGACCTCTACGCCATCTGCGGGCTCAAGCGGCTGGACACGGCACGCATCCTCTGCGAGCTGCTCGAGCAGGGCGTGGTCCACGTCGAAGGCCAGAAGGCCGTGGCCAAACGCTCGCCGCTGCGCCCCACGTAAATCCGGTTTTCCGGATCAACCGCGGTTTGATCAGAGGATGTAGCGGGAGAGGTCTTCGTCCCTGAGGACGCGGTCGAGCTTTTCGCGGACGTAGTGCGCGTCGATGCGGACGGTCTGGGTCGAATAGTCGGGCGCGTTGAAAGAGACGTCCTCCAGCACCTTCTCCAGCACGGTGTGCAGCCGGCGGGCGCCGATGTTCTGCGAGCGCGTGTTCATCTCCTGCGCGACGCGGGCCAGCTCCTCCACGCCGCTCGGGTCGAAGACCAGCTCCACGCCCTCCGCGCCCATGAGCGCCGAGTACTGCCGCGTCAGGGAGTTCTTCGGCTCGGTGAGGATGCGCGTCAGGTCGCCCTGCGAGAGCGGCTCCAACTCGACGCGGATGGGGAAGCGGCCCTGCAACTCGGGGAGCAGGTCGCTCACCTTGGCCACGTGGAAGGCCCCGGCCGCCACGAAGAGCACGTGGTCGGTCTTCACCGGCCCGTACTTGGTGTTGATGGTGCTGCCCTCGACGATGGGCAGGAGATCCCGCTGCACCCCGCCGCGCGACACGTCGGGCCCGTGCGACTGTCCCGCCGGCAAGGCCACCTTGTCGATCTCGTCGATGAAGACGATGCCGTTGGACTGCACCCGCTGCAGCGCCTCGCGCACCACCGACTCGCGGTCCACCAGCTTCTCGGCTTCCTCCTGCGCCAGGAGCCGCCGCGCCTCCGGCACCGGGAAGGTCCGCTTCTTGCTCTTCTTCCCGAAGGGCAGGTTGCCCAGCATTTCTTGAAGGTTGAGCCCCATCTCCTCCATCCCCTGGGTGCCGAAGATCTGCATGGTCGGGGTGCTGCGCTCCTGCACGTCCAGCTCCACCGAGCGCTCGTCCAGCCCGCCCGCGCGCAACATCCCGCGCAGCTTTTCGCGGGTGGAGTCCCGTGAACCAGGCAGGAGCAGGTCCAGCAGGCGCTCCTCCGCCAATTCCTCCGCGCGCGGCTGCACCTCTTTCTGGCGCTCCTCGCGCACCAGCGACACGCCGGCCTCGACCAGATCGCGGATCATCGAGTCCACGTCCTTGCCCACGTAGCCCACCTCGGTGAACTTGGACGCCTCCACCTTGACGAAGGGCGCGCCGGCCAGCCGCGCCAGCCTGCGCGCGATCTCGGTCTTGCCCACCCCGGTGGGCCCCACCAGGATGATGTTCTTGGGCATCACCTCGTCGCGCAGCTCGGCCGGCAGGCGGAACCTGCGCCAGCGGTTGCGCAGCGCGATGGACACCGCCCGCTTGGCGGCGGCCTGGCCCACGATGTAGCGGTCCAGCTCCGCGACGATCTCGCGCGGCGTCAGCTCGGAACCCCTGGTCATAGCTCCTCGATGCTGATCTGGTCGTTGGTGTAGATGCAGATGCGCCCGGCGATGCGCAGCGACTCCTCGGCGATCTGCCGCGCCGCGAGCGGGGAATGCTTCAGCAGCGCGCTCGCTGCCGCCTGCGCGTAGGGGCCCCCGCTGCCGATGGCGGCCACGCCCTCGTCGGGCTCCACCACGTCGCCGGTGCCGGAGAGGATCAGCGTCCGCTCGCGGTCCGCCACGATCAGCAGCGCCTCCAGGCGCCGCAAGAAGCGGTCGGTGCGCCAGTCCTTGGCCAGCTCCACCGCGGCGCGCGCCAGGTTGCGGTTGAAGTCCTTCAGCTTTCCTTCGAAGCGCTCGAAGAGGGTGAATGCGTCGGCGGTGGCTCCGGCGAATCCCGCCAGCACCGAGCCGTCGCCGAGGCGCCGCAGCTTCTTCGCGCCGTGCTTGAGCACCGTCTTGTCCAGCGTGACCTGCCCGTCGGCGCCGAGGGCGACCTTACCGTCCCTGCGCACGCACACCACCGTCGTGGAGCGGATTCTCATCGCCCGCGCATGGTAACGCTGCGCGGACCGTCCGGCGATGCTACGTTGCGGCCAATGGCCGGCAGCGACGTCAACATCCTCTTCGGCGGAAGCAGCAGCGAACGGCGCGTCTCGGTCGCCTCCGCGCAGCACGTCTCGGCGGTGCTCGACGAGGCGGCAGCCTGGTTCCTTGCCCCCAGCGGCGCGGTTCACATCGTCGCCCGCGACGAGCTGGCGCGGTTCGAGCGGCCCTTCGAGCGGGACTTCCCGCCAGCGGGCGCAGCCGCGTTCGCCTCGCTGGTGAGCGCCATCGAGGCCCAGCCGGACCACGTCTTCCTGCTCGCGCTCCACGGCGGTGAAGGCGAGGACGGCACCATCCAGCGCATGCTGGAGACGCGTGAAATCGCCTTTACCGGCCCCGGCGCGGACGCCTCTGCGCGCGCCTTCGACAAGGAGGTGGCGAAGGAGGTCGCCGGGGCCGCCGGCGTGCGCATCGCGCGCTCGGTGCACCTCTCCAAGGATCCCAAGATCATGCGCGAGGCGCTGCGAGACATGCTCTCCCTCTACGGCCGCGTGGTGGCGAAGCCGGTGGCGGGCGGCAGCAGCGTCGGCCTGTACCATCTCTCCACGCCCGAGGAGGCGGAGCGCGCCGCGCGCAGCATCGAGGATTCCGGCGAGGCGTATCTCGGCGAGGAGTTCGTGGCCGGACCGGAGCTGACCGTGGGGGTGGTGGACGGCCCGGGGGGCCCGCGGGCGCTGCCGCCCAGCGAAGTGCGGCTGGAGCAGGGCCGCGCCTTCGACTACGAGGGCAAGTACCTGGGCAGGGGCACGCGGGAGATCACTCCTGCCGAGGTGCCGCCCGAAGTGACGCGCGCCGCCCAGGGCCTGGCGCTCTCCGCCCACCGCGCGCTCGGTTGCGAAGGCTACTCGCGGACCGATATCATCGTCTCTTCGCGTGGGCCCGTCTTCCTCGAGCTGAACACCCTCCCGGGCCTGACCCGCGCTTCCTTCATCCCGCAGCAACTGGCCGCCGAGGGCACTTCCATGGCCTCCTTCCTGGAAGGCCAGATCAGCCTCGCCAAACATCGCCGCGACCGCCCCTGAAAGATGACCACGGAGCCCTACTTCTTGTGGGCTCGCGGGTGGGAGTCTTCGTAGATCTGCAGGAGGCGCTCGGAAGAGACGTGGGTGTAGCGCTGCGTGGTCGAGAGTGAGGCGTGGCCGAGCAGCTCCTGGATGCCGCGCAGGTCCGCGCCCATGTCGAGCAGGTGCGTAGCGAAACTGTGCCGGAGCGCGTGGGGGTGCACGTGGCGGCGCGCGCCGGCGATCAGCGCGTACCTGGCCAGGTGCCGGGCCACGCTGCGCGCCGTCAAGCGTCCACCCCGGCGGTTGAGGAAGAGCGCGTCGCCGCGCGGGCGCAGCTCCAGGCGGCGGACCAGGTACGCGAGCAGGGCGGCGCGCGCCTTGGCCACCAGCGGCACCATCCGTTCCTTGCCGCCCTTTCCGAGCACGCGCACCGAGTCGTCGGCCACCTGGGTCGTGTCCAGCCCCACCAGCTCGGAGACGCGCAGTCCGCCGCCGTAGAGCAACTCCAGCGCTGCGCGGTCCCGCAGGCCCCAAACCGTGTCGGCAGCCGGCGCGTTCATCAAGGCGAAACAGTCGTCCACCGCGACCACGTTGGGCAGCGAGACGCGCCGCTTGGGGAAGACCAGCCGCCGCGCCGGGCTGTCGGCGATGTGGCCCATGCGCACGCGATGCTCGTAGAAGGCGCGGAGCGCGGCCTGCTTCCGCGCCAGCGTGGCGGGCGCATTGGCGGCGAAGCGCGAGGCGAGGAAGGCGCGCAGATCGTCGCGGCTGGCGGCGTCGAGCGTCGTTCCGCGCTCCTCGAGAAAGCGGGCCAGCTGGCACAGGTCGGAGACGTAGGCGCGCCGGGTATGGGGCGAGGCGCGTTCCACCTGGGCGAGATGCGCGGCGAAAGCCTCCACTTCTGCGGTCATGGAGGGATTTTCCGGCGCTCAGGGCGTCTCCGCCAGAAACACGCCGCCCTTCCCCGCCGCCACGATGGCGTAGGCCACGCGCTTGCCCGCGTCGTCCGCGAAGCTCGAGGTAGGATCCACCTCCTCCACGAAGAAGCGCAGGTTGCCGGTGGGCGGCCCTTCCGCCGGGATCACTGCTAAATCTACCGATCGCGGCGCTCCGCGGTGCGGCCGCTGCGCCAGGATGCGCGCGCCGTCCTCGGAGAGATCAAATCCCGCCACCTCAGGGGCGAGCAGCTCCGGCGCGCCTCCGGCAAAGGGCGCGCGCAAGAGCGAGCAGCTGCGCGGTCCGCCGGCACAGCGCGCCTTGTAGAAGACCTGGTCGCGCGAGAGCTGCCAGCCGTACACGCCCTCGTCGATCCGGCGCGGGGCGGCGTCGGGGGCGGCCAGGTCCACACCCCACAGCTCCAGCCGGAAGTCGCCCTTGCCCGGCACCTGCACCAGGTAGAGCACGCGGCGCCCCCAGGCCGAGAAGCTCTGCACCCGCCGTGCGATCTCGCGCGGCGAGCCGCCGGGCGCTGCCGCAGTCAGCGTTCCGGCGCGTGCGCGCGGATCGAATCCGGCGATGCAGAGCAGATCTCCGCCGGCGTCCCAGCGGAAGTTGGAGACGCGCGCCGCCACCCGGCGCGGCGTGCCGCCCGTCCTTTCCATCCGAAGCAGATCCCCCGCCGCCTCGCCGGGCTGCGCCGCGGTGGAGAGCAGCGCCAGCTCGCGCCCGGAGGGGGAGAAGGCGAACGCGGTGGCCTCGCCCACGCGCACGCCGTCGACCAGGAGCGGGCGATCGCCCCCCTTGGGAGGCGGCGGCCCGAGCGCGCCGAGGGCGCCGTCGGGACCGAAGGCGAAGTCGCTCGTGCCCACCGCCACCTCGCGGGCGGTGAGGGACTGCGCATCTACCATCCACAGTCGTCCGCCTGCCGTTGCCGCCGCCCGCGCCGCCAGGCGCCGGCCGTCCGGAGACCACGACACCGCCTGGACCCCGGCAAGCGTGAGGGTCCGGTCGCCGATGCCCAGTCGATCGGCGCCGACCCACGCGAGCTTGCCCTCCGCCGACCAGGCGAAGGAGCGCGCCTCCTTCGCCACCTGTCGCGGATCGCCACCGGGGGCCGCCGTCCAGAGCTCCCCGAGGCCCTCGCGGAACCGCCAGCGCGCGAGCCAGGCGAGCTCCGCGCCGCGCGGTGCGAACGCATAAGCCCCCTCGGAAGTGGAAACGCCCACACCTACCCGGCGCCCGTCCAGCCAGAGATCACCGGCGAGGAGATCGTCGGGAACGCCGCGGTCCTCCGGGTGCCGCGCGTCGAGCAGGAAGGCCGCGGCGCCGTTGCGCGCGGTCAGCCCGCGGGCAAGCCCGGAGGCGAGCTTCCGTCCCGGCGGCGCCTGCGTGCAGGCCGCGCAGAGCAGCGTCAGGGCCGCAGTTCGGTGGAGTGCCATTGCGTGGGTTCGGGTCCGATGGCGAGGTCTTGCCTTGCCGCCCAGTCCGCCAGATCGCGGCGGGCGCGCTCCAGCAGTTTCGCCTTGCGCTCGTGCTTGCGATGGCGCTCGGCGAGCGGCGGAAAGAGCGCGTAGACCACGTTGGTGGGCTGGTAGTCGTAATCCGCCGGGTGCGCTTCGCCGCTCACGTGCCGCAGCAGCGCGCCGATGGCGGTGGTCCCGGGCGGCCCGGTGAAGGTGGTCCCGCGCAGCCGCGCCAACACTCGCCGCGCGGCCACGTGTCCCGAGGCGGTGCTCTCCACGTAGCCCTCCACGCCGGTGATCTGGCCGGCGCAATGGACGTGCGGCCGCGCCCGCAGCGCGCCGTCCGGCGCGATCACGAGCGGCGCGTTGAGGAAGGTGTTCCGGTGCACTTGACCGAGCCGGATCCACTCCGCCCGCGAGAGGCCGGGAATGCAGGAGGAGAAGATCCGCCTCTGCTCCGGCCAGGTCAGCCGCGTCTGGAAGCCCACCAGGTTCCAGGCCGTGCCCGCCCGATCTTCGCGGCGCAGCTGGACGACCGCGTGCGGCCGCTGGCCGGTGCGCGGATCGACCAGGCCCACCGGCTTCATCGGCCCGAAGGCCAGCACGTCGCGGCCGCGCTCCGCCATCACCTCGATGGGCAGGCAGCCCTCGAAGTAGCGCGGCTCCTCGAACGCGTGCGGCATCACCTTCTCGCCGCGCCGGAGCTCGTCGACGAACCGGACGTACTCGTCGCTCGTCAACGGCAGGTTGAGATAGTCGGCTCCCTCGCCTTTTCCGTAGCGCGACTGGGCGAAGGCCACCGAGGTGTCCACCGACTCCCCCGCGACGATGGGCGCGATGGCGTCGTAGAAGGCGAGTTGGGAGGCACCCACCGCCTCGGCCAGCGACCGCGCCAGCGCCTCGCCGGTGAGCGGCCCGGTGGCCACGATGCAGAGATCAGGTCCGGCGGGCAGCTCGCGCACTTCCTCGGCGGTCAAGCGGATGCGGGGATGGGCGCGCACCCGCGCAGTGAGCCCGCCGCTGAAGGCGGTGCGGTCCACCGCCAGCGCGTCTCCCGCCGGCACCCGCGCGAGGTCCGCCTGCGCCAGCACGGGCGAGCCCAGGCGACGCAGCTCCTCGTGGAGCAGGCCGATGGCGTTCTGCGGATTGTCCGACCGCAGCGAGTTGGAGCAGACCAGCTCAGCCAGCCCGTCCTCCTTGTGGGCGGGCGAACGCCGCGCGGGCTTCTGCTCGTGGAGCACCACGTCGACCCCTGCCTCCGCGAGCAGGAGCGCCGCCTCCGTGCCCGCGAGACCGCCGCCGACGATGTGCACCTCGCGCTGCATCGGGCCCGTTGGTATACGGCCCGCTCCGCCAAGACAAGCGCTGGCAGGCGCTCGTCTGTTGCGGACAGGGCAACCGTCGCTACGTTCACCGCGTTCCGCAGCCGTGCCGGTGGCTCGTGGCGGGGGTTCGCCCCCGCGGTGACGGTGGGATTGGCTGGGTGGGTCGTGGGCGTACTGCCGGCCGGACTGCGGGGCGTTACCGATTCAAGACGAGAGCCGTGCCCGTGCACTGGCACGGCAGTTGATCTGCCTACTCGTCGAAGTCGACGCTGGAGCCGCCGCTGGTGGAGACGCGGCTCGAGGCCCGGCCCAACAGCCTCACCGAGCTGCCTCCGGAGAGCGAGCCGCGCAGCTCGTCCGTCGCGCGGATCTCCGCCGTCGCGCCGCCGCTGCCCTGCACGTTCACGGCCCGCGCAGACAGCGAGGCCGCTCGCAGCCGGCTGCCTCCCGACAAGCGCAGCTTCATCCGATCCACGGCTCCCGAGATGTGCACCCGCGACCCGCCGCTGCCTTCGACCGAAAGGCGTGCTGCGTGCACGCCGCGCACCCGCACCTCCGCGCCGCCGCTGGAGTGGATGTCTAGCTCGTCCCCGGGGTCCACCTCGGCGCGCAGGTCGGCCCCGCCGCTCGCAGTCAGCGAACGCAGCCACGGCACCCGCACCTTGACGCGCACGGGCTCCTCGCTGCGGACCCAGGCGCCCTGCAGGAAGCGGATCTCCAGGGTGTTGTCGATCACTTCGGTGACGACGAGCGGGAGGACGTTGTCGTCCGCGTCCACCTGCACCGGCGCCTGGGGCCCGATCTCCACCGTGGCGTGGATGCCAGAGCGCACCGCCACGCTCTCGAAGGGCGGCAGGTCGCGCAGGTCGCGCACGACGTGGCCGCTGCCGCGCACCGATTCGTGCGCGCAGGCAGAGGCAAGCAAGGCGATCAGGACGGCGCCCCTCACGCCATCGGATACGCTTCCCGGTGAAGCCTATTTCACGCCGCCGGGGTGGCGGTCTCGCTGCCCGGCTCGGGCGCCTCGCGCCGGTACCCGCACTCCTTGTCCGGGCAGGCGATGAAGGCGCCGTCGCGCTTGGTATATTTCTGCAACAGGTACGGCTTGTTGCACTGCGGGCACGGCCCGGGGATGGGCCTGTCCCAGGCGGCGAACTTGCAGTTCGGGTAGTTCACGCAGCCGAAGAAGCTCTTGCCGAACCGCGACTTCCTCTCAGCCAGGCCGCCGCCGCAGTCAGGACAGACCACGCCCTTCAAGGTGATGGGGCGCGTCGTCTTGCAGGTGGGGTAGTCGCTGCAGGCGAGGAAGCGGCCGAAGCGTCCGCGCTTGTTCACCATCGCCTTTCCGCAAGTCGGGCAGACCTCTTCGGTGGGGATGTCCTCCACCACCTTGATCTTCCCATCCTCCTCGATGAAGTCCTTGGTGTTCTTGCAGTCGGGATAACCGGAGCAGGCCAGGAACCGGCCCATGCGGCCCCACTTGATCACCATCGGGCTGCCGCATTTCTCGCAGACCAGGTCGGTGGGCTTCTCCTCCCGCTTCACGTCGCGCATCTGCGCTTCGGCGGTGGCCAGCGTCTTCTTGAAGGGGCCGTAGAATTCGCCCAGCACCTTCTGCCAGACGATCTTCCCCTCCTCGACGTCGTCCAGCTCCTCCTCCATCTTGGCGGTGAACTCCACGTCCATCACGCTGGGGAAGGACTGCAAGAGAAGCTCGGTGACGATCTTGCCCAGCTCGGTGGGGAAGAAGCCCCTCTCCTTCTTCTCCACGTACTCCTTGTCCTGGATGGTGGAGAGGATGGCCGCGTAGGTGGAGGGCCTGCCGATGCCCTTCTCCTCCAGCTCCTTCACCAGCGACGCCTCGGTGAAGCGCGGCGGCGGCTGGGTGAAGTGCTGCTCGGGGATGATCTCCACCAGCTGCAGCTTGTCGCCGGCGGCCAGGGGCGGGAGCTGGCGGGAGACGTCGCCCTTCTCCTCGTCGTCGCCCTCCATCTTCTCGGCGCCGGCTTCTTCCTGGGGCTGCTCCGCCTCCTGGCCATAGACCGCCAGGTAGCCGGGGAATTTGAGGATTTGCCCCGTGGCCCGGAACGTCGCCCGACCCGCCGAGATATCCGCCGTGGTCTGGTCGAACACCGCCGGCACCATCTGGCAGGCGATGAAGCGGTTCCAGATCAGCTCGTAGAGCCGGTACATGTCCTTCTCGAGGAAGGGCTGCACCTTCTCGGGCGGGTACTCCAGCGAGGTGGGACGGATGGCCTCGTGCGCGTCCTGCGCGCTCTTCTTGGTCTTGAACTGCACCGGCTCGGCGGGCAGGTAGTCCTTGCCCCAGCGCCCCGTCACGTACTCGCGCGCGCCGATGACCGCATCGGGGGAGAGCCG
>DASRTX010000497.1:0-3406 GCA_035655715.1 Myxococcales bacterium
AACCCGATGCCCAGGTTGACGTACGCGCCCTCGGGAATGTCGCGGGCCACGCGCTCCGCAAGCTCGTCTCGCGTCAGGCTCTTCATGCCGCCCTCTCCCGGACCGCGACCACCCGCCGCACGAAGATGCCGGGCGTGGCGATGACCTCCGGATCGAGCGCGCCCACCTCCACCAGCTCGCCGACCTGCGCGATGGTGCACTTCGCGGCGGTGGCCATGATGGGGCAGAAGTTGCGCGCCGCCTTCCGGTAGACCAGGTTGCCCAGCCGGTCGCCGCGGTGCGCCTTGATCAACGCGTAATCGGCCGGGAGCGCGTACTCGAGGACCTGGGGACGGCCGCCGATCAGACGCGTCTCCTTTCCCTCCGCGAGGAGCGTGCCGTGCCCGGTGGGCGTGAAGAAGGCGCCGATGCCGGCGCCGGCGGCGCGGATGCGCTCGGCCAGGTTGCCCTGCGGCGAGACCTCCAGCTCGATCTCCCCCGCGCGGTAGAGCGCGTCGAAGACCCAGGAGTCCACCTGGCGCGGAAAGGAACAGACGATCTTCCGCACCCGCCGCGCCTTGAGCAGCGCCGCCAGCCCGACCTCACCGTTGCCGGCGTTGTTGTTGATCACGGTCAGATCTCGCGCGCCCTGGGCGATGAGCGCGTCGATGAGCGCGGCCGGCTGCCCGGCAGGGCCGAAGCCGCCGATCATGATGGTCGAGCCGTCGGCGATTCCGGCGACGGCAGCATCGAGCGAGGCGACGGTCTTGTTTACCATTCCGGACGAAACCGTAGGACCGCGCGCCTGGGGAGGTCAACCGCCGGATCGCGCCGGTCCGGCGCGTGGCCGTGAGGTATGATCGCGCCGATGGGGCGACGCGCGGGTCGAGGATCTCCGCTTGACTGAACCTGCCGAGCCCCTGCTGCCGGCGCGGCAGATGCCCGGCCCGCGTTCGCCCCCGGGCAGCCGCTTCGTCGCCTTGCGTTCGCGCGACTTCCGGCTGCTCCTCGCCGGCCAGACCATCTCGCTGACCGGCTCGCAGATGCAGCAGGTCGCCGTGGTCTGGCAGCTCTATCTCTTGACCGGCTCGCCTCTGGCGCTGGGGATGATGGGGCTGTTCCGCATCGTCCCCATCGTCGCCTTCGCGCTGGGCGGCGGCGTGATGGCGGACGCGCTCGACCGCCGGCGCCTGATGCTCTTCACCCAGGCCGCTCTGGCGCTGGTCTCGGTGGCGCTGGCGATCCTGGCGTTCACGCACCGCACCACTCCCGCCGCCATCTACGCCCTGTCCTTCCTGGCCGGCGCCGCCACCGCCTTCGACAATCCGGCGCGGCAGGCGCTGGTCCCGCGCCTGGTGGATCGGGAGCAGCTGCCCAACGCGCTGAGCCTCTACACCACCGTCTGGCAGGTGGCCACCATCGCCGGCCCGGCCATCGGCGGAGCGCTGCTGGCCTGGATCGGACCCGGCGCCATCTACGTGGCGGACGTGCTCTCGTTCGGCGCGGTGATCGTCGCGCTCCTGGCGATGGAGCACCGCCACGTCGGCGCGGGCCGCTCGCTGATCAACGCCAAGGCGGCGCTGGAGGGGCTCCGCTTCATCCGCCGCACGCCGCTGATCTGGTCCACCATGCTGGTGGACTTCGCGGCCACCTTCTTCGCCGGATCGATGTTGCTCTTACCCATCTTCGCCGACCAGCTGCTCCACGTTGGCCCGCGCGGGCTGGGCCTGCTCTATTCCGCCCAGCCGGCGGGCGCGGTGTTGGCGGGCGCGGTGCTGTCCACGACGCCGCTGCCGCGGAAGAGGGGAGCGGCCATCCTCTGGTCGGTGGCGATCTACGGAGCGTCGATCGCCGTCTTCGGCATCTCCCGCTGGTTCTGGCTGAGCCTGCTCATGCTGGGCGTCTCCGGCGCTGCCGACACCGTGAGCATGGTGATCCGCCAGACCGCGCGGCAGACGATCACGCCCGACGAGCTGCGCGGCCGCATGAGCTCGGTGAACATGATCTTCTTCATGGGCGGCCCACAACTCGGCGAGGTGGAGGCGGGCGTGGTGGCCAAGCTGATCGGCGTGCGCGCGTCGGTGGCCTCGGGCGGCCTCGTCTGCCTCGCGACCGCGGCGCTGGTAGCGCTGCTGGTGCCAGCGCTCGCGCGGTACGAGGAATGACCCGGATCTGGCCATAGGACGACAGTCCTAGGGCGTTTGTCTCTCTTGAAAAACTCCGGCCAAGGTACCCCTGATCGGGGGATGGCAAACGAGCGCGCGGGCGACCAGGGCCTCCTCCGCAACCGCTGGGTGATCCTCTTCTTCAGCATCCTCAGCATGGTGGCGGTCGCGAACTTCCAGTACGGGTGGACGCTGTTCGTACCTTCCCTGCAGAAGCATCTGCAGAAGGGCCAGCCACTCATCCAGATCACCTTCACGGTCTTCGTGCTGCTGGAGACCTGGCTGGTGCCCTTCGAGGGCTGGCTGGTGGACAAGTTCGGGCCTCGCCTGCTGGTGATGATCGGTGGGGCTTGCGCGGGCCTTGGCTGGGTGGCCAGCGGCAACGCCAACACGCTGACCGCGCTCTACCTCTCCTACGGACTGTGCGGCCTGGGCGCGGGCGTGGTGTACGGCACCGCCATCGGCAGCGCGCTGAAGTGGTTCCCCGACCACCGCGGCCTCGCAGCCGGGCTGACGGCGGCAGGCTTCGGGGCCGGCTCCGCGCTCACCGTCGCGCCCATCGACAACCTGATCCACTCGGCCGGATTCCAGACCGCGTTCATCCGCTGGGGCCTCATCCAGGGAGCGGTGGTGATCGCCGCGGCCTTCTTCCTCAGGGCGCCTCCCGAGGGTTGGCTGCCCAGCCATTGGGACCAGGCGGCCGGCCAGGATCGCAAGAGGCGCCAGAGCGGGCTCGACTTCTCCCCCGGCCAGATGTCGGCGACGCATCAGTTCTGGGTGCTCTATCTGATGATGACGCTGGTCGCGACCGGCGGCCTGATGGCCACGGCGCAGCTCAATCCCATGGCCGTGGACTTCAAGGTCGACAAGATGCCGGTCCAGTTCCTTTGGCTGACCTTGCCGGCGCTGCAGTTCGCGCTCTCCGCCGACCGCGCCCTCAACGGCATCTGCCGCCCGTTCTGGGGATGGGTCTCCGACCACATCGGGCGCGAAAACACCATGACGCTGGCCTTCGGGCTGGAGGCGCTGGCCATCTTCCTGCTCATCAAGTTCGCGCACGACCCCAAGCTCTTCGTCTTCTTCAGCGCCTTCACCTTCTTTGGATGGGGCGAGATCTACTCGCTGATGCCGGCCGTGTGCGGGGACTTCTTCGGACGCAAGCACGCCACCGCCAACTACGGCTTCCTCTACACGGCAAAGGGGACCGCGTCGGTGTTCGTGCCCATCGGCTCTGCCTTGGCGGCGGGCAAGTCGTTCGACTT
>DASRTX010000498.1:0-2987 GCA_035655715.1 Myxococcales bacterium
GCCGCCCCTGGGCTCGCTGGCGACCACATGGTCCGTCGGCAGCAGCACCGCCACCGAGGAGCTCTCCGCCTTCTCGAGGAACCGCCGGGCGACGTCGACCTTGTCCCTCTCGACGCGCGACGCGCCGACCGGAACGCCCCGGGCCGAGAGGAAGGTGTAGGCCATCGCGCCGCCGATCAGGAGCGCGTCCACCTTCCCGAGCAGCTGATCGATCACCTTGATCTTGTCGCTCACCTTGGCGCCGCCGAGGATGGCGAGGTACGGCCTGGGCGCGCCCTTGAGCAGCGGCTGCAGGTGCTCGAGCTCCGCCGCAACGAGAAAGCCCGCGCCGCGCCGGGCCACGTGCTTGACCATCCCCACCGTCGAGGCGTGCGCGCGGTGCACGGTGCCGAAGGCGTCGTCCACGTAGACGTCTGCCAGCTGTGCCAGCTCTCGCGAGAAGGAGTCGTCGTTCGCCTCCTCCTCGGGATGGAAGCGGAGGTTCTCGAGCAACAGGACCTGTCCCTCGCGCAGCTCGCCCACCAGCTTGCGCACGCCGTCGCCCACGCAGTCGTCGGCGAAGATCACGTCCTGCCCGAGGAGCGGGGACAATCGCGCGCCTGCCGGCTCCAGCGACATCTCCGGCACGACCTTTCCGTCGGGGCGCCCCAGGTGCGAGGCGAGGATCACCCGCGCCCGCTGCTTGACGGCGTACTGGATGGTGGGCAGCGCCGCGCGGATGCGCGCGTCGTCCTTCACCTTCCCGGTCTTCTTGTCGAGAGGGACGTTGAAGTCGACGCGGATGAAAACCCGCTTGCCGGCGATGTCGAGCTGCTCGACCGACTTGACCATGAGCCTAGAGCTTGCCGCCGATGAACAGCCCCACGTCCACCATGCGGTTGGAGAATCCCCACTCGTTGTCGTACCAGGAGAAGACCTTGACGAACTTGCCGTCGTCGGCCACCGCGGTCTGCGTGGAGTCGAAGATCGAGGAGGCAGGGTTCCCGTTGTAGTCCACGCTGACGGTCTGCTCGGTGTTGTAGACGAGGATGCCCTTCAGCTTGCCCTCGGCCGCCGACTTGAACGCCGCGTTGATCTCCTCGACCGTGGTCTTCTTCGACAGCTCGGCGGTCAGGTCCACCAGCGAGACGTTGGGCGTGGGCACGCGGATGGAGGTGCCGTTCAGCTTGCCCTTCAGCTCGGGGATCACCTCGCCGATCATCTTCGCGGCGCCGGTGCTGGAGGGGATCATGCTCAGCGCTGCCGCGCGGGCGCGGCGCAGGTCCTCGTGCGGCAGGTCGAGGATGCGCTGGTCGTTGGTGTACGAATGGATGGTGGTCATCAGCCCGCGCTCGATGCCGAAGGTCTCCATCAACACCTTCGCGACCGGCGCCAGGCAATTGGTGGTGCAGGACGCGTTGGAGATGATGTTGTGCTTGGCCGCGTCGTACTTCTCGTGGTTGATGCCGTAGCAGAGCGAGAGGTCCTGTCCCTTGCCCGGCGCGGAGATGATCACCTTGCGCGCGCCCGCCTTGAGGTGCCGCTCGGCGTCCTCGCGCTTGGTGAAGCGCCCGGAGCACTCGAGCGCCACGTCGACCTTGTGCTCCTTGTGCGCGAGCTCGCCCGGGTCGCGCTTGGCGCTGACGGCGATGCGCTTGCCATTGATCACCACGGCGTCTTCGGTGGCTTCGACGGTCCCGTCGAAGATGCCGTGCACGGAGTCGTACTTGAAGAGGTGAGCCAGGGTCTTCGGCTTGTCGACGTCGTTGATCAGGGCGACGTCGAAGTTGGCCCCGCGCTTCAGCGCAGCGCGAAGGATGTTGCGGCCGATCCGGCCGAAGCCGTTGATGGCGAAGCGAGCCATGTCGAAGCCTCCTTGGGGGAGGGACAAATAGGCTCTGAAAACCACCCCGTCAAGGCACAGCGGGGTGGGCCTGCGCGCGGTCGTCTGTTTACGCGGCGCCCTTCCGCTCCGCCTGGAGATCCTGCGTGATCAGGTCGATCAACTCGGTGGAAAGCGCGAGCAACTGCTTCGGCGTGTACCCGTTCTCCCGGAGCTCCTTGTAGAACGACCGCGCGAGAATGCGCGCGCCCGCAGCCCGATCCAGGTTGGGGATCGCGGCGGGTGCCGGATTCGTGGCGTTCTCTGAAGAGACCTTCTGGGACACTGGGAACCTCATGGGGGGTAGCGTGGCGCTGTGATTCCAGTGCAACTGCTACGCCGACGCACTCAATTCCACAAAAATCAAGGAGTTGCAAGATACGCGGGGTGGTTACGCCGCGGCGCGGTGCGAATCGAATGAGTCATTTGCGCGACGTTTGACCGCGGGAGGCGCGTAAAGCGATTCGCACCGCAATGCGTCACCAGCCAACTTGTCCCGGGACAAGTTGGCGCCGGTTTCGGCGCTTGGACTCGTCTGAGGACAGGTTGGGAACCGCCCCTCGAGTCGTCAGACCACTTGGACACCGTGTCGACTTGTCCCGGGACAAGTTCAGCACCTCAGGCTCGTCCCGGGGCAAGTTCAGACCCGTCCCGCAGTGGTCAGACAACCCGCACCCCCAGCTCGACTTGTCCCGGGACAAGCCCGGGGCATTGCCCCCCGGCGGGGGCGTCCCTAACCTGACAACCGCATGAAGCTCCAGGTCAGGCAGGCGAGCAGCGCCACCGAGCTCACCGTCAGCAGCCAGAAGGAGTTCCTCCAGCTCTGGAACAGCGGCGTGATCGCCGGCGACGATCTGGTCCAGCGCGGCGATCGCTGGGTGCGCGCGGCAGACCTTCCCTGGATTCACGGCATGACGGTCGCGCGCAAGCGGGACACGAAGCGGCTCTTCTGGATCACGCTCGCGCTGATGCTGGTGGGGCTCGCCGCCGCACTCTGGATCCAATCGCATGCCGGAGTCGTGGCGCGGAAGACCGGCGCGTTGCCGCCGGGAGCGGTGAAGGCCGTGCCCGCCCGCTGAGCTGTGGTAGGACAACGGCATGCCCACGAAGGCCATCTGGGAAGGCA
>DASRTX010000499.1:0-11297 GCA_035655715.1 Myxococcales bacterium
ACTTGAGCTTCAGCGCCTTGCCGCCGTCACGGGTGCCGACGGGATAGTAGTAATTGCCCCACGTGTGCGGGCCGCCCAGGTAGTCGGGCGCGGGCAGCTCGAGCCGGTGCTGCCGATGCAGCTTCCGCTCCGGCCGCTCCCCCGCTGCGGCCTTCGGCTTCGGTTCGGCGGCGGCATTGTCGAAGGGCCAGCGGTCTCCCGCGTACTTGAGGGAGAAGATCTGCCCATACTTGATCGGCTCGCCGGTGGCGATCTTCGCCCGTTGCTTGTCGAACTGCTTCATGCCGGTGGCATTCTTGCGCCGGACGTCCTCCCCCTTGCCGTCGCCTTCCAGCACGCCGTCGAAGGTGGGCGCGTTCGCCACCCGCTCGCCCAGCTTCCACTTGGACGCCGGGATGCCTCGCCACTTGAGGATGGTGGAGAGCACCGAGGCATGATCGAAGGGCACCTCGGTCGGCGAGCGGAAGACGGTGCCCTCCGGCACGTACTTCGAGATCAAAAGCGTCGGCACGCGGATGCCGTAGCAGTCGAACTTGAAGCCGAACTGCGTCTTCTCGGGCTCGCGCCCGGTGGGAGCTGCCTTCCACGGCGGCAGGTGGTCGAAGGTCCCGCCGTTCTCGTCGAACGTAATCAGCAGCACCGTGGTGTCTCGCTTGGGATTGCGCGGCACCACTTGTCCCTTGTCGTCGACCTTGTCGCCGAAGAGCGTGTCGTACACCTGCTTGACGAAGAACTCCCCGTAGGTGACGTCCTGCACGGGGTGGAATTCGTTGCCCACGTAGCGGCTGAGGGGACTCGATGTGTCCCACTTCTCGCCGCCGCCCCAGAGCGGCTCCAGATACGTGACCGCCGGCAGGTGCCCGCTCTCCGCGTCCTTGTAGAACTGGGCGATGAGCGGAATGTTGGACTTGAACCGCTTCGCCTCGAACTGCGGGAGCAGGTCCTTGGGCCAGACGCCTCCGATCTTGGGCGGCCACATCAGCGTCCAGTAGTACCTCCAGGTGACGCCGTTCTCCTCGAGGACGTCGAAGAGCGAGCGTCGATGGAGCATCCCGTCCTGGCCCCCCTTGGGGAGGCGGTCGCAGGCGAGGTCCTTGAACTTTCCCGCGACATGGGGAGCCGGATAGAAGTCGTTCTTCACCAGCCCCGCCGCCGATCCCGTCAACCAGAAGGAGCGGTTGGTGTTGGTCTGGCTCGGCACCGAGCAGAACCAGAGATCGGACACGCCATAGCTGCGCGCCAGTCCGCTCAGCACCGGGAGCTGATCGGGCAGGAACATGTCCATGATCTCGGAGATCTTCTCGTGCGTCAGCACCGTGCCATGGCCGGCGTGGTGGAGGATGCCGTCGCAGTAGTTGTGCGCCCAGCCGTTCATCGCGGGCTTCTTGTACGATCCGTCCTCGTTCTGCACCGCCGCCTTGCGCTTGGCGGCGTCCTCCATCGCCTTGGGATCCGGCACCACGTCCTTGCCGTACATGTCCTGGAAGACGTTGATGAAGTCCTCGTGCGGATTGATCTTGGGCGTGTTCGCCGCGCGCGCGCCTTTCTTCAGCGGCACCACCCCTTCGCCGCGGCGCGCATTCCAGTCCCTGCGGACCTTGAAAGACTTCCTCACGTAGTTGAAGTCGTAGGGACAGGAGAGATCGATGCCTTCCAGCCCCTCGAACGGCCGCAGCTTCGCGTGCTGGCCAACCGGCTTTTTCGGGTAGCTGTTCGCGGGCTTCTCGCCCTCGTAGAGCCAGCCCATGAAATGATCGAAGCCGCGGTTCTCCAGCATCAGCACCACCACGTGCTCGATGAGCTTGCCGTTCATCCGGTAGCCCTGCGACGGATTGGCGTTGGCGTTGAGGATGTACTGCAGCGGCTCCTCCTTGCTGCCCAGCGCGTCCTCCTGCGACAGGTCGATCTGGCGGCGAAATTCCTTGCCCACGAAGTGCTGTTCCGGCACGTGCCACTCGTCGCGCTGCAGTTCCCAGTCGCGTGGCGGGAGCAGATAGGGCTGGCCTTCCAGCGGCTGTTCGGCCAACGTCTTGAAGGAGGTTTGCGATTCGAGATCCGAACCGGTCTGCCAGGTCACTTGCCGCCACGAACCGCTCGCCGGAAAGGCGATGCCCACGTGGGTGCAAGACCAGGGGATGAGGGCGCAGCACGCGCCCTTCGCATCGGTGGTTGCGCTCACGCGCTCCGCGCCGTGGTCGAGGACGAACTCCACCCGCAAGCCCGGCGGGAAGGGCCGTACGCCCTTCTCTTCTTCGACCAGGAAGCGCGCGTAGAGCGTCCGGTCGGGCTTCCGCTTGAAGGTGAAGCTCAACTTCTTCTTGTCACCGGCCTTCACCGCTTTCTGGCTGAGGGTCTGTTCGGGGTTCTCGAAGGCGGCCGCGGGCTCCACAGCGCCCTTGATCTCCAGATCGAAGGTCGCGCCGGCCGTGAGCCGCTGACCCTCCACCACCCACTCCTGGCCACGCTCGGTCGCCTTGCGCGAGACCCGCCCGCCTCCGACCACGAATGTCACCTTGGCCGAAGCGAAGTCGTGCGGGCGCGGATCGGACGAGCGCAAGGTGATGTCGAAGGTGGCCGGCGCCGCCTCGGGGCAGGGTTCCATCCCCGAGACCTTGATGGGAACGTCCTCCTCCGCCTCCAGCTGCCGCTCCACCTTCTCGATGGCCTTTTCCAGCTGCTGCCGCTCTTCAGCCCGCACTGCCTCGGGTTTCGCCGGCACGCCGCCAGGCTCGATCATCGATTGCGGGTTCAGGTCAGCCACCAGGGGGCCCAGCGACTGCAGCATCACCTCGCGGAAGGTGTCGCAGACAGCGCTGTCCACGGCCGCCACTGCGTCGTTTCCCGGCCTGGCGCCGGCCTCCATGTGCAGGCGAGCCAAAAGGATGGTGAAGATTCCGCAGTTGTAGCCGTCCTCTTGCGTCTTCACCTGCGCCGAGGTCTCCATCGGCAGCTCGGCGGAGAGGTACTTCATCTCGAAGAGCTTCTTGATCAGCTTCTTTGCCTCGGCCGCATTGCTCTCCTGCAGCGAGTCGAAGTGCACGAACTTGCGATCCGCGGCGTAGAAGGCCAACAGGCTCCAGTGCCGGTTGTCCCGGTTCACCGGAAAGAGCAGGACGCTCGCGGCCTTCGGCAGGAAGCGCTCCTTGTCCATCTGCAGCGGCCTTCGCCCCAGCGCCTGCGGTCCGCCGAGCGTGTTGCCAAAGGCCCCCGCGTCGCCGTCCTTGCCGCTGGTCACCACGGTGGGCTCGATCCAGAACACGCCCTGGTAGAGGTGGCCCAGCGGGCGGTGCACCTCGCCGGAGGGGCAGACCGTCACCCCATAGTCGAGCAGCGCGTCGCTCATCCAGCCCTGCGGGTTGCAGAGCGTGTCGAGATCGTTCCTGCGCAGCTTCTTGCCGCTGCCGGCGAGGGCGTCCGCGTCGTCGTCCACCATCACGTGCCAGGTCATCGCGCGTCCCTCAGATGGAATCGAGCCGTTGCCGCAGGATGAACCGCGCCTTCTGCGCGCCGGGGATCGACCCGTTGCGGAGGATGCTTCGCATCCATTCGTTCACCTCGCGCGTCTCGAAGTCCTCGTCGTGCAGGACCAGCATCAGGGAGAGCACAGAGGTCACCTCGACGTTGGTGACCATCCCGTAGCCCGCGGCAATCTGCTTCGCCTTCAGGACCAGCCGGCGCACGCCCTTTTCGCGGAGGCGCTGGAAGTCGTCGGGGAACTCCTTTGCGATCCAGGCGATCATGCGCTCCTGGTATTCGCGCAGCGCCGGGTCAGCCAGCGCCTCGAGCTGCGCCGTTCGCAGCACCATGGGGCCGTGCGCCGCCAGGGGTTGCACCGCCGGCGCCCAGGTCTGCACCTGCGCTGCGGACCCCTGGGGTCCCACACGCAGGTGCTCGAAGCCGTCGCCGGTGCGGCGGAAGAGATGGAAGTCGCCCTCGTCCTCGCCCTCCACTACCGCGCTGCTGATTGGACCGAAGAAGCGATCCATCTCCTCCGGCGTGCAGCTGGGCAGGTACTCGCGCAGGATGCGTGGATCGTAGTAGCGGAACACCAGCGACTTCCTCTCCTCGCTGCGCACGCGCAAGAGGGTGCGGAGGTGGCGGTAGAGGAGCGGCTGCTCGGCGTCGCTGGCGACCAGGATGCCCCAGGCGTTGCGCCAGCCCACGCGAAAGAAGATGTCCGCGTAGTCGTGGCCCGCGCGCAGATGGAAGAGATGCGGCGCAGCGTCGGCCAGCGCGGGCGGCAGGTTCCCTCGGTACAGGCACCAGCTCGGCGTCGAGCCGGTGTGCAGTCGCGCCACGCGCGGATCGCGCGCGCCGTCGAGCACGGCATACGCGCGCCCGGCCAGGTGCTGCAGGACACGGTCGCGATCGCCCCGCGGCGCGTGCAGGGATGTCCCTGCGCCTCGATCGTCGGGTATCGCCAACGGTCAATCCCCCCGGACTTCGGCTCAATGCCCCTTTCGCTTCTTCTCGCACTCCTCGCAGAACGGCACGCCTTCCCGCGCCGCCGCCTGCAGCGCCGCGGCCTGCGCGGCGGCTTCCTCGCTGCGCTCCGCTGCAACGGTCGCCGCCGCGGACCGCGGGGCCGCGCTCGCGTCCGGATCGACGAACAGCACCATCTTGCCGTCCATCGTCTTGAGGTGGTCTCCGCGGGTGTATTTGAGCATGCGCAGGTCCAGCGTACGGGAGTGCCTCGAATTTTCCAAACCCGGGGACGCATCGGGCCCGGGCAGCGTGGGAGGTCCAGCGCTTCACAAACCGCCGTCTGTTCGGGCGCGAGCGCCTTTTCGTGTACGCTCCCGCGCGATGGAGGATCGCCGGACGGGGCGCCGGTTTCGGACCAGATTGCTGGCGGTGATGCTGGCCGCGGGCCTCTTGCCGCTCGCCGGCGGCGGGCTGGTGGCGGGCTTCGGCCTCTCGCGGATGCTCTCGCTTTCACTGGGCCGGCTCGATCCGCTGCTCGAGCGCGCGCAGGGCTCCGCGCGCGACCCCGCGCTGGCGCAGGAGCTCTCGCAGGCGCGCGTCGATCTCTTGCAAGCGGAGCTGGCACGCCGCTCGCTGGCGCGGCGCGCGCCTTGGGCGCTGCTGGCGGCGGTGGCCGTCTCGGCCGCACTGCTCGCCGCCGCCGCGGTGGCGCTGGGACGCGCGCTCTCCAAGCCGGTGGAGCAACTCGCGCAGGCCATGCTGCAGGTGGCCGGCGGCGATCTCTCCGTGCGCGTTCCCGAGGAGAAGAGGGACGACGAGATCCAGCTCCTGGTGCGCCAGTTCAACCGCATGACCGCCGAGCTGGAAGCGCAGCACAGGCGCCTGCAGCTCACCGAGGAGCTGGCCGCGTGGCAGGCGGTGGCGAGGGGCCTGGCGCACGAGCTGAAGAATCCCCTCACCGCCATGCGCATGGCGGTGGCCCGCGTCGCGCGGTTGGACTCCGCGCCGGCCACTGAGTCCGCCCAGCTCCTCGGCGAGCAGATCGACGTGTTGCTTCGCATGACGGAGAGCTTCACGCAGTTCGCCAGGCTTCCGGCGCCGCGCAAGGTCCCCGTCGACCTCGCCGAGCTGTTGCGCGAGACCAGCACGCTCTACGCGGGCGCCGCTCCGGTTCCGGTCGAATGCGTGACCGATCCGCTGCGCCTGGACGGCGATCCCGACCAGCTCCGCCGCGCCTTCGGCAACCTGATCAAGAACGCGCTGGAGGCGTCCCGGCCCGGCGACGGCGCGGTGGAGATCGAGGCGCGCGAGCACGCCGGCAAGGCGCGCGTGCTGGTGCGCGATCACGGCGCCGGCATCCCCGCGCGGCTCGACGGCGCCCAGCTCCTGCGATCGCTCGGAACCACCAAGCCCCAGGGCTCGGGGCTCGGGCTGCCCATCGCGCAGAAGATCGTCCACGAGCACGGCGGCACGCTGGTGCTCGAGCCGCGCGAAGGCCGCGGCGCCCAGGCGGTGGTGGAGCTGCCGCTGTCGGGAGTGGTGCGGTGAGCCGCCGGATCCTTCTGGTCGACGACGATCCCGCCGTCCTGCGCGGCGTCTCCGGGCTGCTGCGCGACGAAGGCTACAGCACGGAGACGGCCACCACGGCGGCCGAAGCGCACGAGTCCATCTCCCGCGACCCGCCCGCCGCCGTGATCCTCGACGTCCAGCTTCCCGGCGAGAGCGGCCTCTCGCTGCTGGCGCGCCTGCCCCGCCCCTTGCCTGCCCCGGTGGTGGTGCTCTCCGGCGGCGCCACTCCCGGCGAGGCCGCGCAAGCGCTCAAGCTCGGCGCCACCGACTTCGTGGAGAAGCCGCCCACCGCCGAGCGGGTGCTCACCGCGCTGCAGAACGCGCTCGCCTTGCGCGACCTGGAGGACGAACGACAGCGCCTGCGCGAGGAGCTGGCCCAGCCCGGGAACCTCGTCGGCGAGAGCCCCGCCATGGCCGAGCTGCGCAAGCTGGTGGCGCGCGCAGGGCCCAGCGATTCGGTGGTGCTCGTGCAGGGCGAGACGGGCACGGGCAAGGAGCGCGTCGCGCGCGCCCTCCATCTCGCCTCGGGGCGCAAGGGCCGCTTCGTCGCGGTCAACTGCGCGGCCATCCCGGCCCAATTGCTGGAGTCCGAGCTCTTCGGTGCGGAGAAAGGCGCCTTCACCGGCGCGACCGCCCGACGCCTGGGCCGCTTCGAGCAAGCCGAAGGCGGGACGTTGCTCCTCGACGAGCTGGGAGAGCTGCCGCTCGAGCTGCAGGCCAAGCTGCTCCGGGTCCTCGAGCAGCGCGAGGTGGAGCGGCTGGGTGGCACGGCGCCGGTGCGGGTGGACGTGCGCGTCGTCGCCGCCACCCACCGCGACCTGCGCAAGGCGGTGTCGGACGGCGGGTTCCGCGAGGACCTGTACTACCGGCTGGCCGTCTTTCCCATCCAGGTTCCGCCGCTGCGCCAGAGGCCCGACGACGTGATTCCGCTGGCGCGCGCTTTCGCCGCCGAACTGCGCGGCCCGCTCGTCGAGCTCCGCATGACGCCGCAGGGAGAGAAGGCGCTGCGCGCGCACGCATGGCCCGGGAACGTGCGCGAGCTGCGCAACTTCGTCGAGCGCCTGCATCTGTTGTCCGATCCGGGGCCGCTGGTGGTGGATCAAGATGCAGCCTTGCTGCTCGGTCCGGCGGAGACCACGTCGAAAGGCGTCGATGGCCTGGGAACGCTCTCCTATCGCGAGCTGTGTGAAGAAGCGGAGCGCGAGATCCTGCGCCAGGCGCTCGCGCAGAGCGACGGCAACGTCGCGGCCGCGGCGCGCCTGTTGAAGGTGGACCGGGGCAACCTGTACCGCCGCATCAAGGCGCTCGGCGTCGACGTCGAAGAGTGATGTCGCGGCGACATCGGCGATGTTGGAGCCACATCCGCACGACGCGGCGGATGCTTGCGGTTACGCGGGTTTGCGCGCGCGCAGGGGCTGGCCCGGCTCGTGCTCTCCAGATGCAGCGGAGGTGGTCTGGATGACGTCCGCGCTGCGCCTGGGTCTCGGGTCATTTTTCTCTGCGCTGGTGCTGGCCAGCCCGGCAGCGGCCGACCGGCATGCCCGGCACGTGGCGGAGAGGATGGACGGCATCTTCGACTGCCTCCGTCTCGCTGCCCGGGATGACGTGCTCCGACCCGGAGCCCTCACTCCGGAGAGCAAGTGGCGCGTGCTGGGCGGAGTCCGCCTGACGGGAGCGCGCTCGTTCTCCGACGCGGAGCTGTGGGATCTCGTCGGCGGCGCGCCGTCGCTTCCGCTCTCGGGAGAGGAAGCCACGGCCCTGGCCGTTCGGCTTTCGCGCAGCGGACTCTTCTCCGCGGTGGAGCCCCGCCTCCACACGACCGCCGGCGAGGAATTCGCGGAGATGGAGATCGCGCTCACCGAGAATCCGACCGTACGGTCCGTGCAGGTGCGCGGTCTCTCCGAGTTCCGGACCGAGGACATCCTCGACCGCCTGCTCGAGACGCCCTCCGATCGCGAGATCGAGAGACGCCGCTCGGAGCTGCGCGACGCGCGGACGGACGAGTGTCCCGCGCCGCTGCCCCCGCGCAAGTGGCTTGCCCACCTCCAGGAAGGTGAGGTGCGCCCCGGCCTTCTAGGCTTGCGGCCGGCCCTGGTCCGCGTCCTGCGGTTGTTGTCCGCGCGCGGATATCCGCTGGCACGTCTCTCGGGCGAGTTGGGCCCGGCGGGAGACCTGGTCCTGGAGGTGGACGAGGGACGCGTCTCGGGCGTCGAGGTGCGCGGCGTGGACGGGCACATCGCGCGCGAAGTGGAGATGGAGCTGGGCATCCGCCGCGGCGACATCTTCTCCAGCGGCGAGCTCTACAACGGGCTCGAGCGCGTGCAGCGGCGGTGGCCCTTCCTGCGTCCGGACCGTCGCAGCCGTAGGTCTCCCGTCGCGCCGTCGGTGCGGCTCGATCCGCGCCTCGACGGCAGCGTGGAGTTCCGCAGCGAGGCGCCCGCCGAGGCGCGGCGACCACCGGCGGAGGACGACGACGATTTCCATATCTACGACCTCTCCGACGAGGCCGAGCTGCGTGGCAAGCGCGATCGCCAGAAGGTTCCGGGGTACCAGCTGGTCTGGAAGGACGCCTGGTATGGCTTCGAGGGCGACACGCTGATTGTCGAACTGCGCAGCGAGCGGAGCCGCGCTTCCGCGCAATGGACGGAGCTCCTGCGCCACACGCCGGTGACGGGTTTCGCGCCCGGCCTGGCGGGCACCCTGACCATCTACGATCCCGCAGACCGCGCCCATCTCATGTTCGACGGCGCGCTCAACTTCAACACCCGGCGCCACAGCCACGACGCTACCGGCGGCACCTTCTTGGAGAAGCTCAACGCCCAGGAGCACGTCGACTGGCTGCTCGGGATGCGCCTGCGCATTCCCGGCCTCGCGCTCGCGGAGCTGGGCGGCCAGGTCCACACGCTGACCGACACGCCGGATCGCTGGCGCATGTCGCGCATCGACTCGTACCTCTACTCGGCGGTGCTCAACCGCGCCGACCGCGAGTACTACCGGCGCAGCGGCTACACCGCCATCCTCACCGCCCACCTCTTCGAGGAGCTCACGCTCGGGGCCGAGTACCGGCGCGATCGCTACGCTCCACTCGACGTTCCCAACGGCGTGTGGAGCGTCTTCAACAGCGGCGAGGTGAAGTACGGCTCGGCACCGGTCGACGAAGGCGAGATGGGGTCGGCCGTGTTCCGGCTCGAATACCGCAGCGAGAAGGTGGCACTGCACAAAGTGGGCTCGATGTGGCGCAACCCGGAGACGTCGGTGGTCGAGACCGAGCCGTGGACCATCGGGCTGCGCAGCGTCAACACCTTCGAGGTGGCGGACCGGTCGCTGGGCGGCATCTTCGACTTCACCAAGCTGGTGACGGACACCTCGCTGACGATGGAGACCGGCCGCGACTCCACGCTCACGCTGCGCATGCGCGGCGCCGGCGGACGGAACCTGCCCGTGCAGAAGGAGGAGGCGCTGGGCGGCTGGTCGGCGCTCCGCGGATACGGCTTCAAGGAGTTCCGCGGCAACGCTTCGCTGCTGGGAACGCTGCAGCTCCAGGGGAGCCACTTCGGAGCCTTCCTCGACGTCGGATCCGTCCGCCAGTCGGACGCGGGATGGCTGGATCCCAAGTCCTCGGCCGGAGCGCTGTTCTGCGTCGCGAAGAAGACCACCTGCGCCGAGGCGGCGTGGCGGCTCGACGGCAAGGCCAAGCCCGCCCCGGAGTTTCGCGTCCTCTTCTCGGTGCCGCTGTGAACCGGCTCTGGAGGCTGCTCCTCGATCGGCGAAAGCTGGCGCTTGCGCTCCTCCTCCTGGCCGGCGCGGCCAAGGCGCAGGAGGTGGCGTGCAAGGCGGTGCTGGCCGGCACGCGCGCGCTGGTGGACGCCACCATCCACGGGCTGCTCGATCGCGAGCTGTTGCGCATCGTCAAGTTGGGAGTCGCCGGCCGGCTGACGGTGGAGACCACGGTCACGCGCCGGCGCCAGCTCTGGTTCGGACACGTGGTCGCGGCGACCAGGCGCGATCTCCCCCTCACCTGGTCGGAGGAGCGCGGCGCTTTCGAGCTGGACGGGCGCGCGCTGCCCGATCCGGAGCACTTTGCGCTCGAGCGCATCCCGCTGCCGCTGGGCGAGGCCGACGATGCGCGCGCGTACGAGGTTGAGGTGGTGACGCGCCTGGTGGTGGTGACGCGGGGAAGCCTGGGCCGCGTGGCCGATCTGCTCGAGGGCGAGAGCGATTCTCCGCTGACGCGCACCGTGCTCGGCGCGATCGCGAACGATCTCACCCGGTCGGCGAGCGGCACCTGCCGGCTGCAGCCGCGCCGCTGAGGGCCCTGCTGTGGCATCCCGCGGGCCGCTTTGCTATGCAGGTGCGCCATCGGCTTCCGCCCCCAAGGAGAGCAGACATGAGACTGGTCCTCGCAACCTTGATTCTGTCCGCCGCGTTCACCCGGCCGGCCCTGGCCGCCTTGAAGGAGGGCGACAAGGCGCCCGAATTCAAGGCACCCGCATCGCTGGCCGGCAAGGAGTTCAAATTCGCGCTCAAGGACGCGCTGAAGAAAGGGCCGGTGGTGGTGTACTTCTACCCGGCGGCGTTCACCGGCGGGTGCAACGTCCAGGCTCACACTTTCTCCGAGAACAGCGACAAGTTCGCCGCGGCCGGCGCCAGCATCATCGGCGTCTCGCTCGACAAGATCGCCACCCTGAACCAGTTCTCCGCCGACCCGCAGTACTGCGCCGGCAAGGTCCCGGTGGCCTCCGACGCCGACGGCAAGATCGCGAAGAGCTACGATCTGCAAATCCGCGACGAGAAGCCGGGCGCCAAGAACACGCGCGGCGACGAGATCGGCCACGGCTTCGCCGAGCGCACCACCTTCATCGTGACGCCCAACGGCAAGGTCGCCGCCACCATCGGAAACATGGCGCCCGCGGACAACGTCGCCAAGGCGCTGGAGACGGTCCAGCAGCTGAAGACGGCGGCTCGCTGATCACGCCCGGGGGCTCGCGGCAGCGCCGCGGGTCCCCGCCGGTTGGAGCGACACCACCGCCACCACCGGGTTGTGATCGCTGAGGCGTTCCCAATCGGATCCGCACAGGACCTCGCACGACCCCAACCGGCCGCGCCAGCGGGCGGGCACGAAGATGCCGTCGCAGTGATAGGGCATCGCGCGGTTGCCGGTCCAACGCAGCGTCTGCGCGAGGGGAGCTCCTGGATTCATCGTCTGCCAGCAGGGAATCAGCCCGAGCTCGTCCGAAAACCGCTGGAGCAGCAGCCGCTCCGCCCCGCTCATGCGCACCGGCTCGTCGGGGCCGCGCAGACCC
>DASRTX010000500.1:0-7244 GCA_035655715.1 Myxococcales bacterium
CCTCCTTCGCTCTTGTGCGCTTCGGGGCGCAGGCGGCCCTTGGCCTTCTCCACCCGCACCTCCTTCGAATCGAGCGCCAGGTCGATCCGGTCGCCGGAGAGGACGTCGTCCTTGTCGTAGAGGCGTGGATCGCCAAGCAGCACGAGCGTGCGCTCCCGGGCGTCGTAGTCCGCGGTCTCGCCGGTGGCCCGGCGATCTCCCTGCCGCACGTCCACGCCGCCGCGAAGCTCCAACCGCGTGAGCTGCCCATCGGCGTCGTAGCGCGCGTCCATGCGCGGACTCTTCACCACGGTATCGCCTCGCCGCACTACCACGTCGTCGGTGAAGCGGGCCAGGCGCGAGGCCTTCACCAGCACCAGGCGATCGGCCTCGACCGAGACCGGCGAGGAGGGGTTCGCAGACCCCTGCTCGGGCAGCGAGCGGCGCAACACCACCCTGGGCTGCTTCACATCCACGTCCTCGCTGTCGAGCTTGAGCAGGATCCGCTCGCCCGAGAGCGTTTCCGAACCGTCGCGCAGCACCGGGGGCGCCTGTCGGGTGCCGGTCAGGACCAGCGTCTGACCCGGCACGTCCAGGTCCGCGTGTTCCCCGTCGGCGGTGCGCGCACCGCGCTCGACGTGGACCTTGCCGTCGACGATGAACCGGTCCACCGACTGCCCGCCAAGGGTCCCCTCCGGAACGGGCGTGCGGCGGCGCTTGCGAACGGGCGGGCCCGGCTTCTGCTGAGCGTATTCCGCGACGGCATGGTCGCCGGTGACGGTCAGGTCGTCGCGGGTCAGGTGCACCTCGCCGTCGAGCAGCACGCGCCGCTCCTTGGGCTCGATGCGCATGCTCTGGGCCTTGAAGTCGAGCGGACCCGGCGGCAGCGCGGCGGCCGCGGCGAAGAGGAGAGCCATCACCGCCGGGCCTCCATCTGCATCTGGCCCTTCACGCCGTCGGTCAGGAGGATCTGCGCGCCGTCGGTGGTGGCGGTGAGGCCGTTGCCCAACACTTGATAGCCGGGGCCGCGCGCGTCCACGGGCACGTCGGTATGGACCAGGTCGCCGTCGTAGAAGACCCGCTCCGCCCGCGCCGTGTCGCCGCGCGCCGTATCCAGCCGGACGCCGCCCGTCGCCACCCCATGGCGGGCCTGGACCTCGCCCTGGATGCGGGGAGCGCTGAAGCGAAGCACGCCAAACTCGGCCAGGCCGGTGCCCGGCTCCGGGTGGATGGCGCCGCCGCCGTTGGTGGCGACCAGGCGCCCGCCCATCCGTCGGTAGTCCAACTGCTCGGCATTGCCGCGCGCCACCACCCGCCCCTCCGACAGGCGCGCGAACGCGACCGAAGTCAGGGAGAGGTCAGGAGCGTTATCAGGTGTGGAAAGGGATGACACCGATGCGTCAGCGGACTTCCCGCAGGCGGCTCCAAAAGCCAGCGCGATCGCATAAATAAGCGTGCTGGCGTTCTGGCTTCCCATTTGCAAGAAAGGTTATCACTGCGCCTGTCCGGTGTCGAGGCGTTCAAGCACCTTTCTCTGTTGGGTGCAGAACTACTTTTCTCTTGAAATTTCAGGCAACTCTGTGCGCCAGCGCGGGTGCATCCAGACCCACTCCTCGGGCGCGGCACGAATCTCGCTTTCCAGGGCCTCGGTGGCGGCGGCGGTCAGCGCCAGCGAGTCCCGGTCGCGGTCGCCGGTGCGGTCGACCGCCACGGTGCGGAAGAAGATGCGATGCACCCCGCGCGCCACCCTGTGCGCGCCCCCCACCAGGAGGGGTGCGCCCACGTGGGCGGCGAGATCCCCGGCAGCCCGGGGCGTGAAGGCGGGCCGCCCGAAGAAGGGAACGAAGTGGCCGGCCACGCGCGTGTCCTGATCGATGAGGATGCCGAGGATGCCGCCCTTCCGGAGGAAGCGAAGCATCTCCCGCGCCGCCAGCGGAGCGCCGCGCCAGAAGACGCGAACGCCGGCCCGCTTGCGGCTCTCGTCCAGGAGGCGGGTGATGCGGGGATCGTGCGCCTCTTTTGCCGCCGTCCCCGCCGGGATGCCCAGGCTGGCGACCCGCCGGGCAAACAGCTCCCAGGCTCCGATGTGGCCGGTCGCCACCACGACGCCCTTGCCCTGCGCCAGCGCCCCGCGCAGCACCGCCTCGGCGTCGGCGGGAAGCTCCACCGTCTTGGCGATGTCCAGACGATCGGCGCGCCCGGACTCCAGGATCGACACCGCCAGGTTGGCGAAGCTCGTCCGCCCGACCCGCGCCCGCTCGCGCTCGTTCTTCTCCGGAAAGGCGATGGCCAGATGCGCGCTCGCGAGCCGTCGCTGCCGCGGCACCAGGTACCAGGCCAGCCATCCCAGGGCGGCCCCCACCGGCAGCGGCAGGACCCGCAAGAGCGGCAGCGCCAGAAAGAGCGCCCGCACGCGCAGCTCGCGCCGGATGCGCTTGCCCAAGGGAACGCTCATGCCTGCGGGACCGGCTTCGCCTCCACGTCCGGAGGAGGCCAACCCACCTTGGCCTCGAGGAGCGCCTCGCACAGCTCCCGCACCGCGCCCCGCCCCGCGGGCCTGTCCGAGACCCAGCGCGCCTCGCGCACCACCTCCGGCGCCGCGTCGGAGGGCGCGCAGGCGAGGGCCACCCGCCGCAGCGCCGGCAGATCGTTCACGTCGTCGCCCATGTAGGCGGTCTCCTCGAGCGGGATGCCGAGGTCCTGGGCGATCTGCCCGATGGCGGCTCCCTTCGCCCGGCTCTGCCCGACCACGTGGTCGATGGAGAGCTCGCGGCAGCGCTGCTGCACCAAATCCGCGCGGCGGCCGGTCAGCACCGCCAGCTTCACGTCGGTGTGCAGCGTCAACAGGCGCAGCCCGTGTCCGTCGCGGACGTCGAAAGCCTTGAGCGCCTCGCCGTCGGCTCCGTAATAAAGGCGGCCGTCGGTCAGGGTCCCGTCGACGTCGAGCACCAGCAGGCGGATGCTCCGCAACAGGGCGCGGGCCGGCGCTCGCGGCTTCTTTCGCACGGCGCGCTTCTATCACGGCGCGACGCCGCGCGGCCTGCGGCATCTGAGAGCGCCGTGGACGCTCCACCGCCGCCCTGTGTACCAGGTGTACACCCGGTACATCTCCGGGCGCGGCACGCGACCGGCGCCCTGGGCACGGCGGCCGCCATCCTCTACGTGTTCCTCTGGGCATCGGCGTTCGTGCCCAGCCGCATCCTCGCCCACTCTGCTCCTCCGCTCTCCATCCTCTGGATCCGCTTCCTCTTCGCGGGCAGCGTGCTCTTTGCCGGCGCGCGCGCGGCGCGGCTGCCGCTGCCCTCGGACCGCGGGACCTGGGTGCGGCTCCTCCTGCTCGGCTCGCTGGGCAACGCCTGCTACCTGGGGCTCAACTACGAGGCGCTGCGGCATCTCTCGGCAGGGATGGGGTCGATCGTCGCCAGCACCAACCCGCTCATCCTGGCGCTGCTCGCGCCCTGGCTTTTGCGCGAGCCGCTCACGGCGCGCAAGCTGGCCGGACTGCTGCTCGGATTCGGGGGCGTGGTGCTGGCCATGTACACCCGCGCGGCGACGCAGGAGGCGCGGCCCATCGACGTGGCGCTGTCGGCCATCGGGGTCCTCGCCTTCGTCTTCTCCAACATCCTCTACAAGCGCATGCACCTGCGCCCCCACCCCGTGGTGCTGAACGCGGCGCAGCTCTTCCTCGCCGGAGCGGCGCTCTTGCCGGTGGCGCTGATCGTGGAAGGGCCGCCGCGCATCGATTGGACCTGGCCGGTGGTCGGCAGTCTCGCCTATCTGGTGGTGGTGTTGAGCATCGGCGCCTCGATGCTCTGGTTCTGGATCCTCCAGCACGGCGAGGCGAGCCGGGTGAGCGCGTTCTTCTTCCTCACCCCGGTCTTCGGCCTGCTCCTCGGCGCGTTGCTGCTGGGCGAGCCCCTGGCCCGCCTCGACGCCGTCGCCCTGGCCGTCATCGCCTTCGGCCTCTGGCTCACCACCCGCGGTTGATGGGTAGTTTGCGCCTATCCTGAGAGGGCGTGGCGGATGGCGAGCACGTCGGCGATCAGGGCATCCCACATCGGGAAGGTGAGTGAGTTGGGACCGTCCGACAGGGCGTTGTCCGGGTCTTCGTGCACCTCGCAGAAGAGCGCGTCGATGCCCACCGCCGCAGCCGCCCGCGCCAGCACCGGGGCCAGGGTGCGATCCCCTCCGGTGGCATCGCCTTGCGAGCCCGGCTGTTGGACCGAGTGGGTGGCGTCGAAGCAGACCGGCGCGAAGGCGCGCATGGTCAACAGCCCGCGCATGTCCACCACCAGGTTGTGGTAGCCAAAAGATGCTCCGCGCTCGGTGAGCAGGATCTGCGGACAGCCCCCCTCGCGCAGCTTGCCGGCCACGTTCTTCATGTCCTCGGGGGCGAGGAACTGGCCCTTCTTCACGTTGACGGCTCGGCCGGTGCGGGCGGCGGCGGCCAACAAATCCGTCTGGCGGGAGAGGAAGGCGGGGATCTGCAGCACGTCCACCACCTCGGCGGCGCGGGCGCACTGCTCCTCCGTGTGCACGTCGGTGAGCACCGGCAGCCCGATCTCCTGCTTCACCCGCCCGAGGATGCGCAATCCCTCGGCGAGCCCGGGGCCGCGGAAGCTCTTGCCGCTGGTGCGGTTGGCCTTGTCGAAGCTGCACTTGAAGATGGCCGCGACGCCGTGCTTCTGCGCGAGCTCGGCCACCCGCCGCGCGTGGCGCAGCGTGAACTCCTCGCCCTCGATCACGCAGGGTCCGGCGATCAGCGTCAGCTCGCCGCCGCCGAACTTCATGCCTTGGCGACCGGCGTGCCGGTGGGCATCACGATCTCCGGCGCCGAGGTGCCGTGGGCAGGGGGCGGAACCGACATGCCCTTGCGCGCGCGCTGCTCCAGGGCCGCCCGCACGAAGCCGGAGAAGAGCGGATGCGGCTGGAAGGGCTTGGACTGGAACTCGGGATGGTACTGGCAGCCGATGAAGTAGGGATGCCCGGAGAGCTCGATCACCTCCACCAGCCCGAGCTGCTCGTTGATGCCGGACGCCATCATGCCGCGCTCCTCCAGCCTGGCGCGATAGGCGTTGTTGATCTCGTAGCGATGGCGGTGCCGCTCGCTGATCTCCTGCCGGCCATAGAGCGCGGATGCGAGCGAACCGGGCTTGAGCGCGCAGGCATAGGCGCCGAGGCGCATGGTGCCGCCCTTGGCGGTCACCTGCTTCTGCTCCGCCATCAGCGACACCACCGGGTGGGGCGTGCCCTCGTCGAACTCGCTGGAGTTGGCCTTGTCGAGGCCGCAGACGTTGCGTGCGAACTCGATGGCCGCCATCTGCAGGCCGAGGCAGATGCCGAAGAACGGTATCTTGCGCTCGCGGGCGTACTTGACCGCCGCGATCTTCCCCTCGGTGCCGCGCACGCCGAAGCCCCCCGGCACCAGGATGGCGTCGGCATGCTGCAGCAAGGTGTCCGCCCCGAGCTGCTCGATCTGGGTGGAGTCGATGTAGTCCAAAGACACGCGGCAGTCGTTGGCGATGCCGCCGTGCACCAGGGCCTCGTTGAGCGACTTGTAGCTCTCGGTCAGGTCCACGTACTTGCCCACCACCGCGATGCGCACCTCGCGCGAGGGCTCCTTCACCGCCTTGACGATCCGCTCCCACTTCTCCAGGCGGGGCGCGCGGCTCCAGATGTTGAGCAGCTCCGCCACCCGATCGTCGAGCCCTTCCTCGTGCAGCGCGAGCGGCAGCTCGTAGATGGTGGAGACGTCGGCGCAGGTGAATACCGATCCCGGCTCGACCGAGCAGAAGAGCGCGATCTTGTCCTTGATGTCCTTCCCGAGCGGCCGATCGGTGCGGCAGAGGAGGATGTCGGGCTGGATGCCGATCTCGCGCAGCTTCATCACGCTGTGCTGGGTGGGCTTCGTCTTCACCTCGTGCGCCGTGGCGATGTAGGGGACGAGCGTGAGGTGGATGTAGATCGCGTTCTCGCTTCCGACCTCGTACTTCATCTGCCGGATGGCCTCGAGGAAGGGCAGGCTCTCGATGTCGCCGACGGTGCCGCCCACCTCGACGATGACGAGGTCGTTGCCTTCCGCCGAATTCAAGATGAACCGCTTGATCTCGTCGGTGATGTGGGGAATCACCTGCACGGTCTTGCCCAGGTATTCGCCGTGCCGCTCCTTGTTGATGACGTTCTGGTAGATGCGGCCGGTCGTCGCGTTGTTGTTGCGCGACATCTTCGCGGAGCTGAAGCGCTCGTAATGCCCGAGGTCGAGGTCCGTCTCGCCGCCGTCGTCGGTGACGTAGACCTCGCCGTGCTGGAAGGGGCTCATCGTTCCGGGGTCGACGTTGATGTAGGGATCGAGCTTCAGGTGGGTGATCTTGAGCCCGCGGTTCTCGAGGAGCGCCCCGAGCGAGGCGCTCGAGAGCCCCTTCCCGAGAGAGGACACCACGCCGCCCGTGACGAAGATGTACTTCGTGCGCTTTCCGCGCTGACCTTCGTTCCTGCCGGAGCGCAAGGCGCTCATGCGGTCCTCCTATTCTCCCGCAGGAATTCCGCGCGGGCGCGTTCGAGATCGGAAGGGGTGTCGACGGCGACGGAATGCCACGGACCAACCGCGACGTCGATGCGGTGGCCGAAAAAGAGCGCGCGAAGCTGCTCGAGGCCCTCCGCCCGCTCGAGCGGCGTCTCCGGCAGCGAGGCGAACCGGCGCAGGGCGGCGGCGGAGAATCCGTAGATGCCGAGGTGCGCGAGAGGCGGCACTTCACCCCCGTTGCGCGGAAAAGGAACGAGCGACCGCGAGAAATAGATTGCCCGCCCGCCTTCGCCCAGGACGACCTTCACGACGCTCCGGTCGTCCTCCTCGTCGCTCCCGAGCGGGCGGGCAGCGGTGGCCATTTCCGCGCCCTGCCGTACGAGATCCGCGACCGCCGCGATCGCTCCCGGATCCACGAGCGGCTCGTCGCCTTGCACGTTGACGTATCCGTCCGCTCGCACCTGCTCGGCGGCGGCGGCGATCCGTTCCGTGCCGTTGCGGCACTCGCGCGGAGTCATCAGGGCCCGGAAGCCGGCCTTCGCCACTGCCGAACCGATCCTCTGGTCGTCCGTTGCGACGCAAAGCCCGTCGATGCCGGTGACGAGCGAGGCGCGCTGGCAGACCCTGACGATCAAAGGAGCGCCGCACAGGTCTTCGAGGGGCTTGCCGGGAAAGCGCTGCGCGCCGTATCGAGCGGGAATGAGAATCGCGAGGCGCACGATCCGTTCTACTTCACCGATCC
>DASRTX010000501.1:0-6520 GCA_035655715.1 Myxococcales bacterium
CTATACCGAGCTGATGGCGAGCGCCGCCGTACGCCAGGCGCTGCCCGCCCTCGCCGCCGTGTCGGCAGAGGTCGGCGCCGCCGCCATCCAGAACCGCGGCACCATCGGCGGGAACGTCTGCAATGCCTCTCCCGCGGGCGACACGCTGCCCATCCTTCTCGCGAGCGACGCCCTCTTCCACCTGGGCGGACCGCGGGGCGAGCGCGCGGTGGCGGCGGATCGCTTTTTTGTCGGCTACCGGAAGACGGCGCTGGCAGCGGACGAATTGCTCCTGCGCGTCGAGGTTCCCATCTCCGGCGACCGCGGCGAGGTCGTCTATCGCAAGGTGGGCACGCGGCGGGCGCAGTCCATCTCCAAGACCATCCTCGCGGTCCGCGCCCGCGCCGATGGCGGCACGCTCGCGCAGGTGCGCATCGCCGCCGGCTGCGTCGCGGAAGTGCCTCTGCGCTGCCGGCAGGCAGAGGCGGCCGCGGACGGTCGCCCGCTCTTGCCCGAGACGATCTCGGCCGCCTGCGCGGCGCTGCAGGCCGACATCCGGCCCATCGACGACGTGCGCTCGGACGCGGAGTATCGCCGGCGGGCCAGCGCCGCGGTGCTGGGGCGGCTGCTCGAAGGGTTCGGACGGGAGTGAGCACGCGCATCGCGCACGCGCAGGACCTGTCCAAGGGTCCGATCCTGCTCCGCGGCGGCCGGCTTGTCACCATGGATGCCGAGCGGCGCGTCCTGCGCGCCGATCTGCTGGTCGAGGACGGGCGTCTCTCGCGCATCGGCGCCGAAGGACGTGCCCTGCGCGCGCCGCGCGGCGCGCAGGTCGTCGACTGCTCGGGACGCGCCGTGATCCCGGGCCTGGTCCAGGCGCACGTCCACCTCTGCCAGGTCTTGCTGCGTAACCACGCCGACGGCCTCGAGCTGCTCGACTGGCTGAAACAGCGCGTCTGGCCCTTCGAGGCTGCCCACGACGCGCGCAGCCTGCGCCACTCGGCGCGGCTGGGCATCGCCGAGCTCCTGCTGGGCGGAACAACATGCGTGCTGGACATGGCCACGGTGCGGCACACCGGCGAGGTGCTGCGCGCCGCCGAAGAGAGCGGCATCCGCTACACGGGAGGCAAGTGCCTGATGGACGTGGGCGCCAAGGGCCTCGCCGAGCCCACCGACGATGCGCTGGCAGAGGCCGAGCGCCTCGGGCTGCGGTGGCACGGCCGCGAGGGCGGGCGAATCTCCTACGCCCTCTGCCCGCGATTCGCGCTTTCGTGCAGTGCGCGGCTGTGGAAGGGAGTGCGCGAGCTGTCGCAGCGGCACGGCTTTCGCGTCCACACGCACGCCAGCGAGAACCGGACCGAGGTCGCGTTGGTGCGCGCGAAGACCGGGCTCGACAACGTGGCCTTCTTCGAACGACTCGGCCTCGCCGGCGACAAGCTGGTGCTGGCCCATTGCGTGCACGTTCCCGCCAGCGCGCAACGCGTGCTCGCGCGGACGGGAACGCACGCCGTGCACTGCCCCGGCGCCAACCTCAAGCTTGCCTCCGGTTTCCAGCCGCTGCCGCAGTTGCTCGCGCGCGGCGTGAACGTGGCCCTGGGGGGCGACGGGGCTGCCTGCAACAACACGCTGGACGCCTTCCACGAGATGCGGCTGGCCGCCACGTTGCACCTGCCCCGCTTCGGGCCTCGGGCGGTGCCGGCGGCGTCGGTGCTGGCGATGGCCACCATCAACGGCGCGCGGGCGCTGGGTCTCGCTGGCGAGATTGGATCGATCGAGACGGGCAAGCGCGCCGACGTGACGGTGGTGGACCTGGGCGGGCCGCACTGCCAGCCGGAAGGCGACGACCTGCACGCCACGCTGGTGTACGCGGCGCGCGCTTCCGACGTCACCGACGTGATGGTGGACGGACGCCTCCTGGTGCGCGATCGCGCGCTGCGGACGCTGGACGCGCCTACGCTGGCCGGCGCTGCCCGGATCGAGCTGCGCCGCGTCCTGCGGCGGATGCGATAGAGGACAAGAAGGAGGCACCATGGACACCTTCCTGCCGGACTCCACGCTGCAGCCGCTGGTCGCGCGCCTGCGGACGGCGCAGGAGCAGCTCGCGCGTCACTATCCCGGCGAGCCCGCGTCGCGGCAGCCGGTCCACACCGTCTACGTGGGTGCGCACTCCTTCGATGCCGGGCTGCCGCGGCGGCTGGGCGCGGAGGCGCTCCACTCGCTGGCGGAGTTTGCGCCGGACGCGGCGGCGTTCGCCGGCGTGCTGGGCATCGCGCCGGCCCTGGCCGGCACCGTCCATGCCCGCGTCGTCGCCAAGCTGCGGCGGGAAGCGGTGGAGGACCTGCGCATCGACTTCGAGGATGGCTACGGGAACCGCGGCGACGCCGAGGAGGACGGGCACGCGGTCCAGGCGGCTGAAGAACTGGCGCGCGCCCAGGCGGGCGGCACGCTGCCGCCCTTCAGCGGCATCCGCATCAAGAGCCTCTCCGGCGATCTGGGAGCGCGCTCGCTGCGCACGCTCTCGCTCTTTGCCGGCACGCTGGCGCGCGCCACCGGAGGCAGGCTGCCGCCGGGCTTCGTCGTCACGCTGCCGAAGGTCACCTCGCCCGAGCAGGTCAGCGTCCTGATCGACGCCTTCGAGGCGCTGGAGCCACGGCTCGCCCTCGCCGCCGGCACGCTGAAGATGGAGCCGATGGTGGAGGTGACGCAGACGGTGCTCGCGCCGGACGGCCGCGCGATGTTGCCGGCGCTGCTCGCAGCCGCCCGGGGACGGTGCGTCGCAGCCCACTTCGGGACCTACGACTACACCGCGTCCTGTAACGTAACCGCGCTGCACCAGCACATGCGGCACCCGGCGTGCGACTTCGCCAAGCACATGATTCAGGTAGCTTACGCCGGCACCGGCATCTGGCTGTCCGACGGCGCCACCTCGCTGGTCCCCGCCGGCCCGCACCACGGGACCCAGCTCACGCAGGCGGAGCGCCAGGAGAACCTCGCCGCGGTGCACGCGGCCTGGCGGCTGCAGGCGGGCGACATCCGCCATTCGCTCGAGACCGGGTTCTACCAGGGCTGGGACATGCATCCGGCGCAGATTCCGGTGCGGTACGGCGCCGTCTACGCGTTCTTCCTCGAAGGGCTCCCGGCCGCCTCCGAGCGGCTGCGCAACTTCGTCACAAGAACCTCCCAGGCCACCGTGGAGGGGGAGGTGTTCGACGACGCCGCCACCGGGCAAGCGCTGCTCAACTTCTTCCTGCGCGGCCTGAACTGCGGCGCGCTCACCGAGGAGGAAGCGCTCGCCACCGGCCTCACCGCCGGCGAGCTGCGGGGCCGCTCCTTCGCCGCAATCCTCGCGGGCCGGCGCCGGAGCTGATTGCTCAGCTTCCCCGATACGTCGAGTACCCGTAGGGGCTGAGCAGGAGCGGCACGTGGAAGTGGCCCCCGCCTTCCTGCACGGCGAACTGCACCTGGACTTCCGGATAGAAGGCGGTCACTCCCTGGGCGGCGAAGTACGCGGCGGTCTCGAAGGTGAGCCTGTACGTGCCGGCGGCGATCGGCGAGCCGGCGGCGAGCAGCGTCCGCAGGCGGCCGTCGGCGTCAGTCGCACCGCCCCCGAGCCGCGTCCAACCGCCGTCCGTTTTCACTTCCAGCGTCACGCGCACGCCGGCGGCAGGCCGACCCTTCGACGTGTCCAGCACGTGGGTGGTGATCGCGCTCATGTGGCGCCCTCCAGCCAGCGCTCGATGCGCAGGCGGGTGATCTGCGCCTGCTCCTCGGCGGCGGTGCGCAGCTCCTGACTTCGCGTGTGCGCCAGACGCGCCTCCAGCAGCGCGAGCAGCTCGTCGGCGCCGCGGCCGCTGGCGCAGACCAGGTAGACGAAGCCGAATTTCTGCGCGTAGGCATCGTTGAGCTCCGCCAGCCGCTCCAGCGTTCGCTGGGGTGCAGCGCCCACGCCGGCCTGCTCCTGTGTGGACCACCGCGCGGATTGGCCCTGCCCAGCCTTGCGTTCGCCGATGCGCGGGTGCGCCGCAAAGGCTTCCAGCCAGTCCTGCTCCTCGAGCCCGAACCAGATGCGCTCGGCGATGCGCAAGAGCGCCGGCGCATCCTCGAAGGGACGCGCCGCCAGCACCGCCTCGCCGAAGCGGGCCGAGGCGCAGAACGAGCGCAGCACGTCGAGCGCCTCGGCGGGCGCGAGCGCATTGAGGCGCTGTACCGCGGCAGACCGCGCGTCGGGCAAGGCCAGCTCGCCGAAGGCCCGCAGCCGCGCCACGCCGCCGTCGGGAAACACGTTGAGGCGCAGGTGCGTGACCGGCCCCACCGACCGCAGCTCCCGCTCGAAGAGATGCCTGGTGTGCGGCTGCGTCTTCGTCTCCGGAAGCAGCACGCAGGGAGCGCGGTCGCCCGAAGTCAGCTCTTCTGCGCCCGCACCTGGCGCGAACCAGGCGTCGATCGAGCATCGCCCGGGCGCGTTGCCGACGAAGTGCGTGGTGTCCACCTCCACGCGACGCAGCCAGCCGGGCGCGCCGAGCTGGATCAGGTTCCAGTCGTTCCCCGGTCCACGGCGCCGCCGCGTCTCCCAGCCGCTGGACATGTTCGGCGGGCGTCCGGGGAGAAGCAGGTTGTTGCGCGCGCCGAAGAACATGTCGCTGCAGAGCAGGCTGCGCGCGCCGTTCTCCAGCGCGGCCAGGTCGACGAGTCCGCCGTTCCGGGCGAGCCGCATCCAGTCCGGCGCCGCCTCGCCGTGCACGCGCAGGCGCGCCACGCCGCCGTCGGGAAAGATGTTCAACCTCACATGCGTGAAGCGCTCGCCGGCGCCGATGGCGAAGGCGTTCTTCGCGTCGCCCCGCAGCGCGCTGCGCGGGAGGATCTCCGTCCAGCGCGTCGCGGGATCCGTGACCTGCGCGACATCCGCGTTCCAGGAAGGCATCGCGCAGGCGTCGATCGCGCATTCGGAGGGAAAGTTGCCCCGGAAGAAACTGGTGTCGACGATCACCCCGCGGACCACGCCCGGGATGCCCAGCCGCACGATGGCCCAATCGTGGCCCACGTCGCGCCGGCGGCGCGTCTCCCAGCCGTCCATCCACTTGCCGCGCGCGGTGTACTCGTGCTCGCGCCACTGCGGCGGCGCGGCGGCGATCAGGTTCTCCTTGCCGGCGAAGAACTCGTCGTTCGCCAACAGGACGGCGCCGCCCAGCGGCTCCGCCGCGAGATCGGGCAACTCCTCGAACGGCTCGCTCACCGCGCCACCTCCTGTCCGCGAGGCGCATCGGCAAATCCGCGATCGCGATCGTACGCGCGAAGGCCGCGCACGAAGGTGGTCCGCACCGCGCCCCGGAGGCTCGCGCCCAGGTAGGGCGTCAGCTTGTGCCTGTGGAGGATCAGCTCCGGCGTCACGGTGAACTGCTCCTCCGGCTCGAAGATGCAGAGATCGGCGTCAGCGCCCGCATGCAGGCCTCCCTTGCGCCGCGAAAGGCCGGCGAGTCGGGCGGGCTCCTCGCAGAGCCAGCGCACCAGGTCGAGCAGGCCGAAGCCACGGCGCGACGCCTCCGTCCAAGTCACCGGCAGCGCCAGCTGCAGCCCCGCCACCCCGCCCCACGCGGCGTCGAACGCGCCGGCCTCCAGACCCTTGAGCGCCGGCGCGCAGGGCGAATGATCGGAAGCGATCATTCCGATGACGCCCTCGCGCAGCGCGTTCCAGAGCGCCTCGCGGTTGTCGCGCTCGCGGATGGGAGGTGCGCACTTGAACTGCGTGGCGCCGTCGGGCACCTCCTCTGCCGCGAAGCGCAGGTAGTGTGGGCAGGTCTCCGCCGACAGCGGCAACCCCTCGCCGCGCGCGGCCCGCAGCAGCGCCACCGCATCGGACGACGAATGATGCACGATGTGCGTGCGCGCGCCGGTCTCCCGGCAAAGGCGCGCGGCCAGCGCGACGGCGTCGTTCTCCGCGGCGCGCGGGCGCGAGGCAAGGTAGCTCGCGTAGCGGCGCGGATCGGAAGCGCGTCCTTGCGCCGCCCGCACCCGCTCCTCCGCCTGTGCCGCCTCGATGGGGCCCGGAACTTCGGCGTGGACCAGCAGTGGCGCGCGCAGCTTGGCCAGCTCGGCCATCGCGGGACGCAGCTCGCGCTCGCCCACATGCCGGAACTCGTCCACGCCTGACTCGATCAAGAAGCACTTGAATCCCAAGACGCCGGCCTCGGTCATCGGTTGCAGGTCACCCAGATTGCCGGGCACCACGCCGCCCCAGAAACCCACGTCCACGTGGCACTTCCCGCGCGCCGCTGCCCGTTTTTCCTCGAAGCCGTGCAAGCTGGTGGTGGGCGGGACGCTGTTGAGCGGCATGTCCACGATGGTGCCGGCGCCGCCCGCCGCGGCGGCCCGGGTCGCGGTGAGGAACCCTTCCCAATCGGTGCGCCCCGGCTCGTTCACATGGACGTGCGTGTCGACGACGGCGGGCATCACCACCGCATCGCCCGCATCCACCACCTCGGCTCCCGGCGCGGCCGCGTCGTGCGCGGCCACGGCCACGATACTGCCGCCCTCGACGTGCACC
>DASRTX010000502.1:0-9039 GCA_035655715.1 Myxococcales bacterium
GTAGGAGTGCGTGGCGCCGGTGGCGAGGACGAGGAAGTCGTATGCCAGCGCGCCGTCGCGCAGCAGCACTCGCTGCGTGGCCAGGTCGACGGCGGTGGCCTCGCCCAGCGCCACCTCCACGTTCTCCTGCCCCCGCAGCACGCGCCGCAGCGCCGTGGCGATCTGCGCCGGGCTCAAGGCCGCGGTGGCCACCTGGTAGAGCAGGGGCTGGAAGAGGTGGTGGTTGCGCCGGTCCACAAGCGTGATGCGCACCGGGTCGCGGCGCAGCGCGCGCGCCGCGTAGAGGCCGCCGAAGCCTCCTCCGACGATGACGACGTGCGGATTCATTCCACCTGCGTGATGCGGAGGTTGGGGTCCTTGCGATCGGGCTTGCCGGCGGCGCGCCGGAAGTGCGGCGCCGCGGGGCGCGAGACCTCGAAGCGCGTCTCGTCGGCCAGCACCTCGATGCGGCCGATCATCCGCCGGTCCACGCCGCCGCGGCGGCAGAGGATGGGCAAGAGCCACCGCGGGTCGGCGTTGCGCGATCGACCCACGTTGACGCGGAACCAGATCCCGCCGTCGCGCTCGCGCCCTTTCTGCTTGCTGCCGGCCACGTCCTGGCGATCGCCCTGCTTGCGCTTCGCCAACTCGGCGGTGAAAGGCAGCTCCTCGGGCGCGGGCAGCGCCTCGCGGCGCAGGCGCACCAGCGCGGCGGCCAGCTTCTCGGCGTCGCGGTCGCGCAGCAGCAGCCGCGCCAACGCCACGTCGTCCTCGTGGAAGGGCTCGCGCGCCAGTTGGTCGATCTCGCGGACCAGCCGGTCGCGGTCGTGCACGCGGATGACGTCGGCGTCGGGCGGCGGCGTGAACGACACGTGAAGCCCCGCGCGCCGCAGCATGGTCTCCACCGGCTTGCGCGCAGGCGGCGGAGCCAAGAGCACGCTCACGCCCTTGCGGCCGGCGCGGCCCGTGCGGCCGCTGCGGTGCTGCAGGACCTCCGCGTTCTGCGGCGGGTCGGCCTGGACCACCAGCGCCACGTCGGGCAAATCCAGCCCGCGGGCGGCCACGTCGGTGGCCACCAGCACGCGGGCGCGGCCGTCGCGCAGCGCGTGCAGCGCCCGCGTGCGCTCCGACTGCGTCAGCTCGCCGGAGATGGGCACGGCGGCGAAACCTCGCTCGATCAGCGCCTGCGCCAGGTGCGTGACCCCCTCCCGCGTGGCGCAGAAGACGATGGCCGCGGGCGCATCGTGGTAGCGCAGCACGTTCACCACCGCGTGCTCTCGCTCGCGAGGCGCCACGACGTGGGCACGCACTTCGATGTCTGCGTGCGCCTGCGCCGGCGGGTTGGCGGCGATGCGCAGGGCGTCCTTGCTGTACTTGCGCGCCAGCCGCTCGATCTCCGGCGGGATGGTGGCGGAGAAGAGGAGCGTGCGCCGCTCCGCCGGCGCCGCACCGAGGATCTTCTCCAGCTCCTCGCGGAAGCCCAGGTCCAGCATCTCGTCGGCCTCGTCCAGCACCAAGGCCCGCAGGCCGTCGAGGTGCAGCGAGCCGCGCTCCAGGTGATCGACCAGCCGCCCCGGCGTGCCCACCACCACGTGCGCTCCGGACTTGAGCGCGCGCAGCTCCGCCCCCACGTCGGCGCCGCCCACGCAGGTGGCGATGCGCGCGCCGGGAGGAGCCGGCGTCTCCCCGGCGCCGGGCGGAGGCCGAAGGCCGGAGCATCCGGAATACAGCCAGGCCAGCTCCCGCGCCACCTGGTGCGCCAGCTCGCGCGTCGGGGCCACCACCAGGCAGAGCGGCTTGCCGGGCTTGGGCAGCGGGAGGAGCTCGGCCCCGACCGCCAGGCCGAAGGCCACGGTCTTGCCGGAGCCGGTGCGGGCGCTCACGAGCAGATCGCGGCCCTGGGCATCGGCCTCCAGGACCACGGCCTGCACCGGAGTCGGCGTCTCGTAGCCGCGGGCCGCCAGAGCGGTCGCTAGGGGCTCTGGCGCGCCCAGCTCGGCGAACGAAGGCATGGCTCTACGATCTACAGAAAGCCCGCGGAAAGCACACCTGCAAAGGTCGCCCCGCGAGGGGAGTGGGGCTGGCGCGCGGCTCGCAATCAGGTCCGGCATGGATACCGTAGACCTGAGCGCGACCCGGCTGGAGAGCGAGAACGAGATCGACAACGCCATCTACGCGGTGCTCTGCGCGGCGTTCTGTGAAGAAGACGACGCGCCGATCCGCCGGCTGGTGCGCCTGAGGCTGATGGACGCGCCGACTCCGCTTCAAGTCCTGGACGCGGTCTGCGACGAGCTGCGCTGGCGCGGGCGGCTGCGCTTCGAAGAGCAGCGGCGGCTGCAGGCCTCGCATGTCCTGGCGGCGTTCCTGGATCTGCCGCGCAGTGAACGGGAAAACCTCTCGCTGATGGCCGTGGGCTAGCCTGCCTTGCCGCCGATGCGCACCGTTCCGCCCGAAGCTGGGGGGCGGGCATGCGCTGGGCAGGTTGGATTCTGGTGATGGCGGGCTTGGTTGCCTGTGGCGGCGGGGCCGGCGGCGGAGCGGGGCCCGGCGGCGGCGGGGTCACGCCGCCCGGCACGGACGCGGGTCCAGAGGGCGGAAGCGACGGCGGGATCAGCACCGATTGCGCCGGCATCGTTCCCGATTCGCCCGGCAGCGGCTACGCCTTCGAGGTGCGCACCAATGCGGCGACCGACAGCTGCGATCTGGCGACCAGCGACGGGCAGGGCTTCATCGCAGCGCGTTCCGGAACGGTCGACTGGAGGGAGTTCAGCGCGATCGGCCTGGGCACCGGCGGCAGCTTCCAGGCTCCCTCCGCGCTGGTGCCACAGAGCCGCGGGTTCGTGGGCCTCGCGAGCGACGGCAACGGAGGGCTGGTGGTGGAGAGCTGGGACGAGAACGGCAACCTTCGCTTCGTCTCCATGGGTGGATCCAGCGGGATGGTGGCGCTTGCGCCGGTGCAGGGCGACGGCGCCGTCGCCTTTAGCGCGGATGCTGCCGGGCTGAAAGTCCGCGCCCTGGACGGCACCTTGAACGAGACCGCGGCCGCCATCGTGCCGGGCACCTTCACGCCGCGCGGCGGAGCGCGGGATGCGTCCGGCCCTGTGCTGGCGTTGGTCGGCAGTGGTTCGACGGTGAGCGGGATCTGGATCGATCTCGCCAAGGGAACCGCCGGGACGCCTTTTCCGGTCGGGACGGCCACCGCCGTGCTGGCGCGGCCGCTGCTCGGCGGCGGCGTCGTGGTGCGGCTGGACGGCCACTGGTCAGGGCTGGTGCAGCCCGGGGATTCCACCTTGCGCGCGCCGCCGGCATGGCTGCTCGACGGGACTGACTTCGTCCCGGCCCGCGCCGGCAAGGCGTACGCGTTGGTGCCGGTCTCCGGCAGCGCCATCGATCTCGTCTCCGCGCAGGGAAACCGCTGCGGGGCGGTGACCTTCGCGGCGGCCACCAGCGTCTCGCTGGGGCTGGACGGCAGCGTCATCGGCGGCAGCGGACCGCGGGGCTGCTCCAAGATCTTCTGGCGCGGCGCGCTCCGCTGATACGATGGCGCGCATGATCGCGCGCCTGACCGCAGTCGCCCTGCTCGTTTCGCTTCCCGCGCTGGCGTGGGAGCCGGCCACGCCGGCCGCCGTCCAGGCCCGCATCACCGAGTTGCAGCAGGCCTGGCAGGGCAAGACGCCCGAGCAGGTGGCGCAGGACAAGGTGGCGCGCTCGCGCCAGGCGCGGCCACAGTGGGTGGACAAGTCGCCGTGGAAGGTGGAGTTGGGCCCGGTGACGTACTACTTCGCGGTGGGCAAGGCCTCGTTCCCCGCCGCGGCGGCAACCGTCGCGCAGGCACCGACGCCCACCTCGGGCAGGACGTTGGACTGGTGGTACGACGAAGCCGCCGGCGCGTTCTACACGCTGGTGGTCGACGCCCGCTGAGGCTGCGGCGCGAGCGTGCGCAAGACCACGGCGGCGATCACCACGGCGCCTCCGGCGATGGCCCAGAACCCGGGGCGCTCGCCGAACCCGATCAACACCCAGATCGGATTCAGCACCGGCTCCAGCATGGAGATGAGCGAGGCTTCTGCCGCGGGCACGCGCCGCACGCCCTTGACGAAGAGCCAGTACGCCACGCCCAGCTGCACGATGCCGAGGTAGAGCAGCACGCCCGCGCCGCGCACCGTGAGCATCTCCGGCAGCGCGTGGAGCGCGAAGGGCAGCGTGACTGCGGCCGCAAGCAGGTTGCCCAGCGCGGTCGAGGGCAGCGCGTCGCCGCTGCCGTCCTTCGCGTCGCGGCGGAGCAAGACCACGGTAAGGGCGAAGAAGACACCGGAGACGATGCCCAGCACATTGCCCAGCGCCTGGCCCGACTCGACCTTGCCGACGAAGAAGAGCGACATGCCCGCGAGCGAGAGCGCCACGCAGATGGCGTCGAGCGGCCGGAAGGGCTCGTCGAGCAGGAACGGCGAAAGGACCAGCACGTAAGCGGGCCCGGTGTACTGGAGGAAGATCGCGTTGGCCGCGGTGGTGAGCTTGGTGGCGGAGACGAAGGTGACGATGCACGCGGCGTAGGATGCCGCCGTGGCCCAGCGAGCCTGGCGCAGGTTGGGCCGCAAGACCGCGAGGCAGAAGAGCGCCGCCACCAACGAGCGCCCGCAGGCCACCGACAGCGCCGGCATCGGCGCCAGCTTGATGAACAGGCCTCCGCTGGACCAGAGGATGGCGGCCCCTGCCACCGCGAGCACCGCGGCGCGCAGACGGGGGTCGGAGCGTTCCATCGCGGCGATGTGTACGAGGTGTACACCCGGTACACAAGGCCGCCGTCGGTGTACCGGGTGTACACCGCGTGCACAGATGTCCGGCACAGTGCGGCCGGCCGCTGCACGGTTCAGCCGGCTGAACCAGGTCGGGATGTGTACCGGGTGTACACCTGGTACACCGCCAGCAGGACCCTCACGGCACCTCGCGGAAGATGGCCAGGCCGTTGTCGGTGGGCACGAGCAATAGCGGCGGATCGTGCATCAGGTCCTGCGACATGCGGCCGATCCGCTCGCCGGGCAGTCCGTCGCGCTGCGTGATCCGATGTCCGGTCGCATCGCCCGGGTTCCACACCAACAGGCCCGAGCTGGGGAACCCGAACACCAGCCGCCCATCCGGCAGCCCCTGCAGCTCGAGGATGTTGTACTCGATGGCTCCGAGCTTGAGCGGATCGAAGTACGCGAAGTGGTGCCCGTCGTAGGCCGCGATGCCATAGGTGGGTCCGCGCCAACTCTCCACTTCACCCGAGGCGAACCAGGCGGTCCCGTCCGGCGTCACCGCCACGCCGCGGATGTTGACCGGGTCGCCGAAGGTCGGCGGCAGATAGACCGGCGGCCACTCGAACGACGGCACGAACGGGTTCACCGGCTGCCAACTCTGCACCCAGTCCAGAAGGCTCTCCTTGAAGCCGATGGCGCCCGCGGTGGTCAGGCCGCCCATCCAGAGGCGGCCGTCGGACGCCATGGTCAGCCCGTACCAATCGCCGAACGTGATGTGGTCCTTCGAAACGTCGCCGGTGCAGGGAGCGCCGATGCACACCCACGGGTGCACGTGGTCCGCGTACCACTGCTTCTCGTACGAGGTGTTCCAGGGATCGTCCTGCAGATGCGGCGGCGGGAAGTACTTCGCCGGGACGATCCGCGTGATGCCGTGGTTCGAACCCACGTAGAGGTTCCCCGGGTGATGGAAGTGGTCGTAGAGCATGCTGGTGATGGTGCGCGTCTCGTAGAAATGGCCGTCGTTCGAGTTGCGCAGGTCGTAGCGGTTCACTTTCAGCGACCCGTCGGGCTGCAGCAGCACCTGGTCCATCTTCCCCATGTGCGCGAACGGATCGAGGTTGGTGTGCGCGCCCTTGAACATGCTGTCGTTGGTGTCGTGGAAGTAGTAGCCGACGAAGCACTCGCCCTTGGCGCCGCCTTCCACCCAGGTGATGTCGGGCGGCTCGGTGAAGCCGGGCCCGTAATGCAGACCGTCCTGCGCGGTGTAGCGGCGGAAGACCTTCGATCCCGGCGCCATCAGATAGAGCGCCTTGTCGCTCACCACCCACAGGTTCTCGGCCTCGTCCACCGACGCCGAGATCGGCGCCTCGAGCAGCCCCTGCGCGGAGCCGTAGATGATCGGCGACCCCGACGGGAACGGACCGGGTCCCATCCCGCCGATGCGGTGCGGATTTGGTCCAGCATCCGGAGGCGGCCCCGCGTCGGGAGTACCGGCATCCGGCGGCGGCGGCAGAGGCACCGGCGCCGTCCCTCCATCCGAAACCGATTGATTCGGAGCCAGCCGCCCCTCAGGCGGAGCGGATCTCTGGCAGGCAACGACGGACAACACGGTGGCGGCAGCAGCCAAGCATCTCATCGCGCTGAGGGTTTGCACCGCCTGCCCGCCCGGCAAGCCGCGCGGCCCCCGCATGTCCGCCCGTCCCTTCCGGGGCGAGGCGCACGGACAGATCTTTGTCGCAAAGGAGGCATTCGATGGCACGGAACCCCAAGGACGACCGCGAGGAGCAGGAACACCGCGACCCCATCACGCACACGCCGGGAGCGCATCCGGTGGGCGTGGGCGCGGGTGCGGCAGGCGCGGGCGCCGCCGGGGCAGCCATCGGCGGGGCGGTGGGCGGCCCGTTCGGCGCGATGGTCGGGGCGGCCATCGGTGCGGTGGCCGGTGGGCTGGGTGGCAAGGCGGCGGCGGAGGCGGTGCATCCCACCATCGAGGACGAGTGGTGGCGGCGCAACTACGCGGGCCGCCCCTACGCGAAGGCGGGCGAGTCGTACGAGACCTATCGGCCTGCCTACAACTACGGTTGGCAGGCGCGCATGATGCACGGCGACGCCGCGTGGTCGGAGATCGAGCCGAACCTCGCCGCGGGTTGGATCCAGGCGCGCGGCGACTCGAAGCTGGAGTGGTCCGACGCGCAGCACGCCGCGAAAGACGCGTGGGATCGCCTGGGCCCGCCCATCGGCGCCGAGGACCGCGAGCCCCACTAGCCGCGCTACGTTTCAACCCTGCAGCGTCGCCTTCACGCTCATGGGGATCTTCAGGGCGCTGGAGATCGGGCAACCGGTCTTCGCGCCGTCGGCCGCCTTGGCGAAGGCCGCCTGATCGACGCCCGGCACATGGCCCTTCACCTCCAGCGCCGACGACTTCACCTCGAACCCGCCGCCCTGCTTGGGCCCGAACTCCACGGTGCAAGTGGTCTCCAGCTTCTTCGCCGGATGCCCGCCCTGCGCGAGCGCGTGCGAGAGCGCCATGCTGAAGCAGCTGGCGTGAGCGGCGGCGAGCAGCTCCTCCGGCGTGGTGCTGCTGGCGGCGCCTTCCGTCCGCGCCTTCCAGCTCAGGTTCGCGTCGCGGAACGCGCCTCCGGCGGCGCTGGTCTTGCCCTTGCCCGACATCAGATCGCCTTCCCACTGCGCGGTCGCGACGCTCTTCATCGGTGGACCTCCTTGCGAGGAGCGCCGTTCTGTCACCGGCCGGCAGAGATCGCAACCACTTGCTTGACTGAACACACGTACAGGTGCACGTTTTGCGGCGTGACCTCGCTGCGTGTCATCTCCAACCCTCCCAATCCATGGCTTTCGACGGAGGTCGAGTACTTCGACGACGTCCCGTCCGCGAAGCTGGAAGTCTACGAAGACCACACGCGGGAGATTCTCTCGCACAACGACAGCCCCGACGTCGGGTTCGACTGGAGCGTGAATCCCTACCGCGGATGTTTCCATTCGTGCGCTTATTGCTACGCGCGGCCTACGCACGAGTACCTCGGCCTCGGCGCCGGCACCGACTTCGACCGCAAGATCACCGTCAAGCCCGAGGCGCCGCGGCTCTTACGCGAAGCCTTCGAGCGTCCCTCCTGGAAAGGCGAGCTGGTAGTCTTCTCCGGAGTCACCGATTGCTACCAGCCGCTCGAGGCCAGCTACCGGCTCACCCGCGGCTGCCTGGAAGTCTGCGCCGCCTACCGCAACCCGGTCGGCATCATCACCAAGTCGCCGCTGATCGAGCGCGACCTCGACGTGCTGTTGGAGCTGCACCGCGTGGCGCGCGTCTCGGTCAGCGTGAGCATTCCCATCTGGGATCGCGACCACGCGCACGCCATCGAGCCCTACGTGGCCACGCCGCAACGCCGCATGAAGACCGTCGAGCGCCTGGCCACCGCCGGCTTGAACGTGGGCGTCAACATCGCGCCGGTCATTCCCGGCCTGTCCGACTCCGACATCCCGCAGATCCTCGAGGCCGCCCATGCCGCCGGCGCGCGCCGTGCGGGCTTCGTCTTCCTCCGCCTCCCCGGCTCCGTGAAGCAGGTGTTCGAGCAGCGGCTGCGGGAGACGCTTCCACTGCGCGCCGACCGGGTGCTGAACCGCGTGCGCGAGGCGCGCGGCGGAAAGCTCTATGACTCGCGCTTCGGCGTGCGCGGCCGCGGCGAGGGCAACTACGCCGAGGCGGCCCGCGCGCTCTTCGACTCCACCGTCAAGCGCCTGGGCATGAACGAGGGGTTCTACTGTGAGGCGGAGGAGGACACCTTTTGCCGTCCCGGCCGCGCCCGGCAGCTTCCGCTGCTGTAGGAACTCGCCCACCCGCGCTCACCGACAAGTAATTTGCCCCTACAGCGCCGGGACCCGTAGATTTGCAAGCATGGCGGCTCGTGTCTACCTCGTCGCGCTCGCGACTGCGGCGATTGCGTGCGGTCGCGACCCCGCCCGCGCGCCTGCGACGGCAGCCGCCAGCGCGGGCGCGGCGCCTGCACAGTCGGCGCAGGCCGTGGTCACCGCCAAGAACGGCAAGGTGGAGCTGCTGCGCGCAGCCGACGGCAGCATCTCGGAGGCCAAGGTCGGCGACAAGCTGGACGTCCGCGATGCGCTGCGCACCGGCGTCGGCGAGGCGGACGTCGCGGTGGAAGGCGTGCGCATGCGCCTGCACGAGGACAGCCAGGTCCTGCTCAAGGAAGTGACGCACGAGAAGATGCGCGCCCGCGTGCGCGGCCTGGTGGAATCGGACGTCGCCGAGAAGGGCAGGCTGGACCTCGAGGCGGAGAGCAGCGACGCGGTG
>DASRTX010000503.1:0-8561 GCA_035655715.1 Myxococcales bacterium
CCTGCAGCGCGGCGCCGGCGGCGGCCAGGTCCATGCCCGAGCAGAAGGCCTTTTCTCCGGCGCCGGTGATGCAGATGGCGCGCACCCGGGCGTCGGCATCGGCGCGGCCCAGCGCGGCGCGCAGCTCCGCCATCAACCCCGGCGTCAGTGCGTTGCGGTGCGCGGGCCGATCCAGCACCAGCCACCGCGCCGCCCCCCGCTGCTCCTCCCGCAGCTCCGGCATCCCGCCACCGTGCCGGGCCGCCGCGAAGGCGTCAACCTCAATAGGAAAACGCGCCCAGCGTCTTGAGGTCGATGAGGATCCCCCACTGCGGCAGGCCGAGCAGGTGCGCGTCGTGAAAGGAGAACCGGATGCTGAACTGGAGCGCCGCGCAGTGGCAGGGCGTCTCGTAGCTGAGCAGCATCGAGTGCCGGAAGTTCTCCTGGGTCTCGAGAGTGTTGAAGGTGTGGACGAAGTCGTAGATGAGCCGGAAGTTGAACGGCAGCCCGGCGCTGAAGCCGGCGCCGCCCGACCCGGTGAGCGGCCCCGGCGCGACCGCGAAGCGGGCGGCTGAGAAGAGCTCGTCGATGCCGCCTCGCAGCCGCTCGCTGGAGGCGCCGCGGAGAAAGCTGATGCCGCCATGCACCTCGTCGCCCCGGCTGTCGCGCACTCCAACGGAGCCGCTGAGGGTAGAGAGATCGCGCAGCTTCCAGTCGTATCGCAGGGTCCCGCCGATGGTCGCCGGCCCGACCTGCAGGCCGACCCCCGCGGTCCCCTCTCCCAGGCGCGCCTTCGCCCCTTGCGCCCAGAGCAGCGCGTCCTGCGACAGGTCGAACTGGAAGACGCGCCCGGCGGTATGGCCGGCCTTCCCCCACAGGGACTGCGAGAGCGAAGCGACAGCCTCCACCGCGCCGCTCACCGGCGCGGCGAAATCGACCTCGTCGTACGCGCGGCGCGCCGCGGGCACGCCGATCAAGGTGCCGTCGGCAATGGCCAGCCCTTGCTGCGCGGCGTCCGGCGCGGAGGCGAAGCTGGGTCCGCCCGCGTCGGTGAGATCGCCGAAGGGCGGTCCGCCAGACTGCAGTGGCCTGCTCAAGGCCCGCACCGTGACGGCGGGCTCGATCCGATGCAGGAGGGCGCCGAAGCTTCTCTCCAGCGGCAATGACGCCTGCGCCCCGGCCAGCGCGTAGACGCGAGAGCGGCTGCGGTCGGAGAAGCCCTCGACGATCCACGAGTCCGCGCGCGCGCCCAGCTCCATGCGAAGATCGACCGGCACGTTCCTCGGCGCCGAAAACCGCACCCGGGGGGAGAGGTCCAGGCGCAGCGCTGGTGCGCGAGAGCCGTCGTAGGGGAGCGTGGGCCGCCCCGATGCAAAGTTATCGGTGGGGCTCCAACCGGTGGTGCGCTCCTGGACGTCGGGCCCCGCCAACCGGTCGAACTGCACGGCGCTCGCTTCCAGCTCGAAGGCGGCGGGGCCCAGAGGCATGGGCGCGAGCTGGACGAATGCCGCCGGCAGTCGCTGCGTAGGGGTGCGCCGCTCCGGACCGAAGAGGCGGCGATCGGACGCCGTCGCGTCGAGGCGAACGTCCTGCAGGAAAGTCGCGTCCAGGCCAACCGTCAGCGGCCCGCGGGCCCGCCACGCTCCGGCGTCGGTGCGAAGGAAGTCCTGGGCGCTCTCCAGCGCGTTGGGGAACGGATCCCGCCCGGCCATGGCGTCGGACACCAGGGCTCCCTCGAGGGCGAGCACTCCCGGCTCTCCCTCGCTGCGATGGTTGTAGTGGGCTACGCCGCGCACGCCCCCGAAGCCTCGCCCGCCGGAGGTGCCACGCTCACCGGGGAAGGCCGCATCGTGCGCCTTGGACTCGTGCTGGTCCAGGTCGTCATAGAGATCGAAGGTCACCCAGCCGGCCGTGCCCGCGACGGGCGCGTAGCGCCACTCCAAGCCGAGCCGTGGCCCCTTGATCGCTCGCGTGCCGGGCGCCTCGCCACGGGGGTCGGGTTTGCCACCCGTGTAGAAGCCCGGCGTGACGGTGATGTCGTTGGCGTCGCCCAGCGGAACGAAGACCGGTTGCAGCAGCGTGAACCCGAAGGAGGGACCGAACGCGAACTGCGGCGCGAGCAGCCCCCACTGCCTGCTGGTGAGCGGCAGCGAGAGTGGAAAGAGCGGGATGGTCGCCCGCAAGAAGCGCAGGTCCACGCCGTGCAAGTGGACGCGGTCGCCCTCCAGCTCGGCGGTGTCCGCCAGGAGCTCGTAGTCGGGCTCGGCGACGCAGTCGCAAGGCGTCAGCCTCACGTGCTCGGCCGCGTAGCCGCCGCCGGGGAGCTGGCGGACGTGATCCCCGTGCAGCGTGAGCGCGTTGGCGCCGGCGCGGGGCGCGTTCGGGTTGGCGGGCTGCGTCTTGAGGAAGAGGACCGCCTTGCCCAGGTCCGCCGAGCGCGCATTGAGGTCGACGACCGCCGAGTCTGCCAGGAAGACCTGCCGCTCCTGCACCCCGAGCACGCCGCCCTCCAGCTTGAGGATGCCGTGCGCGCGATCCATCGTTCCCGATCCCGCGCGCAGGATGCCTCCCGCCCGGCGGACCACCACGTGGCCCTCCAGGCGGATGATCTGCGCCTCCCACTGGTAGACGATGTGGTCGGCCTCCACCTCGACGGGCCCTTCGGGCGACGGCGTGAGCAGCGTGGTCTGCGCGCGCGCACCCGCCGCCAGCGCCAGGGTCGCGGCGGCAGCCATGGCGGGGCTGGGGCGGAGCACGGAACGGGACTAGCGGCGGCTCGAAAAGGTCACGGTGAGCATGGAGCCCGACTGCTCGAGATGGTACTCGGCGCGCTCGCGCAACTCGATGCGGACGTCCGTCCCTCCGGCGACCGTCATCGGCACGACGCGCTGCACGGCGCCGTCGAAGAAGTGGGTGTCGAGCGGACGGCGGTTGTTGGGCAGCGGAATCCGCGCGCTGGGCAGGTGGATGAGGATGGCCTTGTCGTCGTCGGTCACGTCGTACGCGAGGGGATGGTCGCTGCGGACGATCACCTCACCGCCGGCCACCGGGCGGAAGCCGATGCCGGTGATGTGGGGGGAGCCGGTCTTCTGCGGACGCGGCTGGGGAGCGGGGACTTCGGCGGGCTTGGAGGCGACCAGGGAGACGCGGGGGAGCGAGGCGACCTTTTGGGCCTCGGTCTCCGGCGCAACGGCGGGCGCCTCGGGCCGCTTCGGGGGTTGCGCTGGCGGCTGTGGCTCGGCCACCGCGGCTCCGTCCGCGGCCAGGGCAGCCGGGGCAGATTCCGTCGGCGGCTCCTTTGCGGCGGTGGCCGCCGACTCGGGCGGCCGGGGCTGCGCGGCTCGCTGGGGCTCCGATGGTGCGTCCGGCGCCAGCACGGGCGGAGCGGGCTCGTTGGCCGCCAGCGCCCGCGTGATGCGGATCTCCACATCGTTGCCCTTGGCGCGCACGTCGAACTCGCCGTCCGCCTGCAGCTCGATGACCACGCGGGCGGTGCGGGTGCCCGCGGGCGCGATGGCGACGCGGCGGATGGTGCCGTCCTCGATGGCCACCTCGCGCCGCTTCGCGGCCACGTCGGTGTCGGCGAAGTCGACCACCACCCGCGGCGGATCGGGCAGCTTCATGGTGGTGAAGGAGAGCGGCCGGTCGCCCGCGATGGTGACGGCGCTGACTTGCCCGTCGCCGCCGCGCCGGACGTCGAGGAGCTTGCCGTGTTCCTGTGCCGCGGCGGCAAAAGCCAGCGCGAGCGCGCCCGGCAAGAAGCTGGCGATGCGGTGCCTCACGCTGCTCGGACGGTACCACGCGGACCAGCGTTATCCCAAGAATTCCGCACCCCTCGGCACATGGGCACGCACCGCGTACTCCACCAGATCCTTCACCTCTTCGCAGATCTGGTGGATGTCGGTGCCCATGGTCAGCTCCAGGTGGCTGTTCTCCTTGACTGGACGCCAAAGCAGGTACTCGCTGCGCGCCGCCCGGTAGATGCCGCGCGTGCTGCGGGCGGAGGCGATCTTGTCCAGATCGCCGAAGAAGATCGCCATCGGGATGCGGATGTGGGGGAAGTGCGCCTTGTAGTCGTAGCCGGTGCGATAGCACTGCATCTCATCGTTGCGGATCCAGCGCGCGAACTGCTCCACCACCCGGCGCGGCTCCTTCTCGCCCCCCTGCGAGAGCAGCCAGCGGAAGTCATCGGCCGAGACGCGCGACGGGTTGAGCAGCGAGCCCAGGTAGCGGGCGATGAGATCGTAGCGGCGCAGGTTGCTCTCGGTGGCGGCGCGGGCCAGCGCGCGCAGGAACGCGTCCACCGGGACGTGGTTGAACTGCACCGGCTTGTACGCGCTGCCGGGCGCCGCGAGCAGATTGGCGGCGCGGCTGAGGAATCGGACGCGGCGCAAGATGGCGGCGGCCCCGTGGCGGGTCCGCTCGGCGGCGCTGGCGGCGCGGCAGGCGGCGTCGAGCAGGGGGCCCATCAGCGCCGGCCCGAAGAGCGCCGCCGCGCGCAGGCCCAGAAAGCCGCGCCCGATGTCGCTGGGCGCGCCGATGGCGATCAGGCCGAGGAGATCGTCGTGGCACCCGGCGTAGCCGTATCCGAGCATGCCTCCCATGCTGTTGCCCACGTAGAAGATCTTCGAGCGCCCGGTGCGGCGCTTCACCGCCTCCACGCCGGCGGGGACGTCATGGAGCAGGTAGGTATCGAGGTCCCAGTCCCAGTCGAGGTCGGGCGGGTTCAGGCCACGCTTGCGCTGCAGGTCGCGGCTGGACTTCCCGTGGCCGCGCAGCTCGAGGATGTGGATGTCCGCGCCGTAGGCGAGGAGCTGCTTGACGAAGTCGCCACAGGTGAAGGCGTGCCGGTTCTGCGACCAGCCGGGGACCAGCAGCAGCGGCTGGCCGAAGATGGGCTGGTCCCACGGCTGCCGGACGGGCTTGTAGCGGGAGATCTGGAGGACCCACCCGTCGCTCGTGGGCGCGTCGTAGATCTCCTTGCGATACAGGGACTTGAACGCGACTGAATCGAGCTTTTGGCTGGTGGGAGCGGCGGTCGGTTCGAGGCGGCGCATGGATCCTTTCGTTCGCGTCGCGGCCGTCGGCCCCTCCGTGTCTAAGTCCGCGCACTTCTAAAGTAGGGCCGAAGCGTTTCGGCGGCAAACCGCCATGCCCTTGTCTGCTCCCTCGCAACATCCACAAGCGCGTGCTCGTGCACGTCCGTGTGGATGTGGGTGTGACGGTGAATGTGACGCGAAGGCAGAACGTGAAGGCGTTTCCGCCTGTTCTCACAACCTCTCGCTCGGCATCCTCTCCCGCGCCTCCCCCGCCATCAGCGCCCTCGCCTCCCCGGCCAGATAGAGCGATCCGCAGCACACCACCACGCCATCCTCCCCGCGCGCCGCCTCCAGCGCCGCGCTGACAGACCCGTGCACTGCCCCGGGATGAAGGCGCGCGAGCTCCTGCGGCGGCACCGCCCGCGGCGAGTCCGGCGCGCAGTAATGAACGCTGGCGGCCAGCGGCGCCAGCTCGCGCAGCATCGCCCCCGCGTCCTTGTCCTGCAGCGCCCCGAAGACGAGCCGCATCGGCCGCCCCGCCAGCAGCGGCGGCAAGGCGTGCGCCAGAGCGCGCGCCGCGTGCGGGTTGTGCGCCCCGTCGACATAGACGTTGCCGAAGCGCTCCAGCCGCGCCGGCCAGCGCGCCGCGCGCAAGCCCTCCTCGGCATGCCGTGGCTCGCACAGCCCGCTCGCCTCCAAGAGCGCGCAAGCGAGCGCCGCATTTGTGCGCTGGTGATGCCCTTGCAGCGCGAGGTCTGCCGCCGCATGCTCGGGCCTTCGCCCTCCGCCCGTCGCAGGGGTAACGCCTGCTCCTCCGCGCACCACCCAGCGCGGACCGGCATAACAGAAGGGTCTGACATCGCGGCTCTCGAACCGGTAGTCGCGCCCGGGCCGCCAGAGCGACACCCCCACCGCATCCGCGCGCTGCTGCAGCACCCGCGCCGCCTCGAGCGGCTGCCCCGCGCTGACCGCCCGCGCGCCCGGCTTGAGGATGCCCGCCTTCTCCGTCGCGATGTGCGCGAGCGTCGGCCCCAGGTACTGCGTGTGCTCCAGGCCGAGCGGCGCGATCGCGCACGCGCGCGGCAGCACCACGTTGGTGGCGTCGAGCCGGCCGCCCAGGCCCACCTCCACCACCATCACGTCCACACCGCGAAAAGCCAGGAACGCCATCAGCGTGACGATCTCGAAAAAAGTGAGCCCGGGATCGCCCAGCGCCCAGGGCACCTTGGCGCGCACCTCCTCCAGCAGCTCGCAGGCCCGCTCCTCGGAAACGGGCTCTCCGTCGATGCGGATGCGCTCGCAGAAGTGGTTCAGGTGCGGGCTCGTGTACAGCCCGGTGCGCAGCCCTGCCGCCCGCAGCGACGCTTCCGCGAAGGCGCAGGTGGAGCCCTTGCCGTTGGTGCCCGCCACGTGCAGCACGGGCGCGCCGCGCTCCGGATTGCCCAGCAGCGCGCACGCCTCGCGCATTCCGTCCAGCCCCAGCTTCACGCCGAAGTTGCTGCGCGCGAAGAGCAGCTCTTTCAGCTCGTCGAATCGCATGGCAGATCGAACACGCGCAGGTAGTTGCGCACGCGCTCCTCGAGGGTGGGCGCGGCGATGCGCTCGCAGAGCCAGTCGGCGGCATAGTCGCGGCAGATCTGCGGCCGATTCTCGTAGACGGCGCAGAGGTTGTCGGCGGTGAGGTGCGGGCAGCGGACGCCGAGCGGCTTGCCCAGCGCCGCGATGTCGGGCGCCACGCAGCAGGCGCCGCAGCGGGTGCACTCGATGCTCATCGCGCGTGCGCCAGGAAGACGGGGGAGTCGATGGCGAAGGGCCGCCGATCGTAGTCGCCGAAGCACTCGATGCGCTCCCAGCCCGCCGCGCGCAAGAGCGCCACCAACTCGGTGGCGGTGTAGAGGCGGTGCCGGAACTCCTTGACCACGTCGCCCTGCCCCTTCCGCTGCATGCGGAAGATGGCGTGCGAATAGCCGTCCACCGCATCGATCCAGCGCTCCACCAGCACGCGGACGCCGTCGGGCCGGTCGGTCCATTCCCAGGTGCCCTGCGGCGCGGTGGTGCGCACGTGATCGTCCCGGTGCACCGTCTCCAGCAGCAGCGCCGGAGCGCAGCGGCGCGCCTCCCGCAGCGCCGCCAGCGCCTCCTCGTCGGGGCCATACCCGATGGAGTTGAAGAGACAGATGGCCGCAGCGAATGCGCCGGAGCGCAGTGGCAGGGCCCGCGCGTCGCCGCGCACCAGCGCCGGAAACGATCCCACGCGGTCGGAGCGGCCCTGGGCCAGGCGCAGCAGCGCGCGGCTCAGGTCCAGCCCCGTGACGCGGATACCACGGCGCTGCAGCGGGATGGCGTGGCGGCCCGTGCCGCAGCAGAGATCGAGGAGCCGCGAGCCCTCTCGGACGTCCAGGATCGAGACGGCAGCGGCTACCTCGCGTTCGGTGCGCACCGGGTCGAGCGCCGGCGCGTAGAGGACCGGATACTCCTCGTCGAAGAACTCCTCGTCCCACGCGCTCACGAAAGGAGGCCGAGCAGCTGCGAGAGCCGCTCGCGCATCTCCTTGCGGTGCACGATGGCGTCGATCATCCCGTGCTTGAGCAGGAACTCGCTGCGCTGGAAACCCTCCGGCAGCTTCTGCCGGATGGTCTGCTCGATGACGCGCGGGCCGGCGAAGCCGATCAGCGCCTTGGGCTCGGCCAGGATCACGTCGCCGGTGAAGGCGAAGGATGCCGCGACTCCGCCGGTGGTCGGGTCCAGGAGCACGCTGATGTACGGCCTCTGCACCTGGCGGAAACGGGCGATCGCCGCCGACGACTTGGCCATCTGCATCAGCGAGAAGATGGCCTCCTGCATGCGCGCGCCGCCGCTCGCCGAAAAGATGATGGCGGGCACGCGCCGGTCGGTGGCGCGCTCGAAGACGCGGGTCACCTTCTCGCCCACCACCGATCCCATCGAGCCGCCCATGAAGCCGAAGTGAAAGGCGCCGATGGAGACCTCGCGTCCCGCCACCCGCCCCATTCCGGAGAGGAAGGCCTCACCCTCCCCCGACGATCTCTGGCTGGACTTGATCCGGTCCTTGTACTTCTTCGAGTCGGAGAACTGCAGCGGGTCGGTGCTCTCCAGCCCGAGGTCGTGCTCCACGAAGGTGCCGGGATCGAGCACCAGCTCCAGGCGCTTGCGCACCGGAAACGGGAAGTGCTCGTCGCACTTGGGGCAGACCTCCAGGTTCTTCTCGACGTCCTGCTTGTAGACGATCTCCCCGCAGCCGTCGCACTTGATCCAGAGCCCCTCCATGCGCGACTTGCGCTGCTCTGGGGGAAGCTTGGGAGCGGGAACGCGGTGATACCAGGCCATGTGACGGCCTTCTAGCACGGGACGGCGTTGGGTGGACGGAGGCGCGGCCGCACTTGGCCGGCTTTCGCGCAGATGAAGGAAGCGCCAGGACGGTAACAAGCGCCGTGACGCCGCTGGAGACCGGGCGGGGTCGCGTCTTCGGACATGCGGAAACCGCGTGCGTGGAGGGGCCGGAGCACGTGCCGGCGGTGCGGGCGG
>DASRTX010000504.1:0-9229 GCA_035655715.1 Myxococcales bacterium
AGACCGGTGTTGTCCGGACCGTCGCAGATGCGGCAGTGGGCCGGCGCCAGCTGATCGGCATAGAACTCCGGGATCACCACCGCGAGCAGGCCGGCGCCTGTGATGGTCAGGTCGATGGCGGGCTTCACGTCCACATGGTCCTGCGCGGTCAGCGACACGGCGAGCAGGACGGCGATCATGCAGGCGGTCTTACCTCGGATCGCCCCGGAGTGCCGCGGCGGACCCAGGCGGCTGCCGGTGATTAGACTTTTCCGGTGAGCTCCGACTTCCTCTACGTGGCGTTGGGCGACTCGACCGCTGCCGGGGTAGGCGCGCGCTCGGGCGGTGGCTATCCCGACAGGCTGGTGGCCAGGCTCCGGCCACGGCTCGCTGGGCTCAGGCTGCTCAACCTCGGCGAGAGCGGGGCCACGACATCGGACGTGCTGGAGACGCAGGTGCCCCGCGCATTGCGCGCCCGCCCTCGCCTGATCACGCTTTGCATCGGGATCAACGACGTCGGCCTGCAGCTTCCCGACGACGCCTTCGCGTTGAATCTGGAAGAGATCGTGGTGCCGCTGCGCACCCTCGATGCGCCCATGGTGATGGCCAACATCCCCGACCTGGCGCTGGCTCCCGCCGTCGCGAGGCTGGTCCCGCGCACCCTCTACGAGCGCCGCATCGAGCAGTTCAACGAACACGTCACCGCCACCGCCGCGCGGCACGGGCTGACGCTGGTCGATCTCTACTCCTGGAGCCGCGAGGCGCTTCCCGGCCGTCCGGACCTGTTCTCCGCCGACGGTTTCCACCCCAGCGCCCTGGGGTACGACGTGTGGGCGGAGCGGATGGTGCCCCACATCGAGCTCGTGCTCCGCGAAAACGCTGCCATTTCAGCCTGAAACCGGCCCTGAAATGGGGTCACTCCTGGTGCGTAGGGATTCACGTAGGCATGCAGGAGGAGGCGGCCATGGAAGTGCGGAAGCTGTTGTTTCCGATCGCGCTGGCGATTGTGTGGGTGGTGATGGCGGCGATGGCCATGGTCGACTTCGCATCGTTCACGGCGACGACCCAGCCGCGAAGGCCGTCGGTGGCCCGCGTAGCGCCGGCCTCGCAGGCTCCGGCGCTGCCGCAGGGCCGGAACGGGGCGCGTCTCGCGTTGCGCAACTAGCATGCATATGGGGACACGATGCAATATGGGGACACGATGGTCGCCCGAAGGGCGCATCGTGTCCCCGTCCGTAGATGGGGGGGTCAGGCCTTTCCGCGTAACTTCGCGAACCACCAGCGCAATCCCACCAGGAGGAAGCGCCAGTCCTTGAGGAATTCGGGGGGTTTCTTTTCGTAGAAGTGACCGACGAACTGGAAGATCCAGCCCACCAGGAAGAGCGCGGCCGCCCACGGCCAGAGGCCGTGCGCCGCGAAGCCCAGAAGCGCCAGCACCAGTGAGAGCGCGATCATCGGGATGCCGACCGTGTGGCAGGCTCGATTGACGGGGTGCGTGTGGCTGGTGGCGTACTCCGCCACCCACTCTTCAGAGGTCCGGTTGCCCAGCATGCGGACTCCTATATCGCGAGCGGCGGCACCTTCGCGAGCGCGGCGTTCTCGTCCACGTGCGCGGGCGTCTTCATGCCTACCAGGGCGCAGGAGATCCCCTCCATGCTGCGCGCGAACTGCAAGGCGCGCTGCGCATCGGTGTCCAGGCCCTTGAGCGAGTCGCGCAGCGGTTGCGGCAGCTTCTGCGTGAGTCGCCCCTGCAGGACGCTCGCGGAAGCGAAGACCATCAAATGCGCCGCACGCGCCGCCTCCAGCAGCGTGAGATCGCGCTGGTTGCGCAGCGTGGCCGCCTCGTCCATCTCGAGGTTGAAGGGCAGCTGCAGGGCGCGGAAGTGGTGGCCGTTCCCCGCCACCGCGTGGGCAGCCTCGAGAACCTCGTGCAGCGAGAGGTACTCCTCCTCGCCGGGCTCCAGCCGATAGCCGTTCCAGGTGGCGGCGCCGTAGCAGGCGATGCGGCCGTCCGCGCAGGCCCGTTCCAGCGCCTCGAAAGCGGAGCGGAGGCGCCGCAGGAATTCGGCGCGGGGCACCTCCCCGAGCTGCGTCTCCGGGTTGTGCAGGTAGTAGACGTCGATGCACTCGACGCCCAGGTTGCGGCGGCTGCGCTCGATCTGATCGTCCAGGTAGCGCGGCGCCATGCAGTGGCAGCCAGCCACCAGCTCGGCGGGATCGAGGATGCCCGGCGCCACGAACTGCTCCTCGAGGTACGCCCGCGCGTCGGCGGGACGCGTTCCTTCGAAGGCGATGTAGCCGCCCTTGGTGCAGAGCACGATGCCGTCGCGTGCGCGGCCGCTCTCGCGCAGGGCGGCGCCCACGGCGCGCTCGCTGCGCTGGTTGCGGTAGTTGATGGCGGAGTCGACGACGTTGATGCCGAGTTGCAGTGCGCGCCTCACCGACGCGGCGTAGAGGCCGTCGGTGGCCGCATCGTCGCGGCCGAGGTAGGTGCCGATCCCCAGCGACGAGAGCCAGAGTCCACCCGGCGCCTGCCGGAAGTGCCCCGGGGCCGCCCCGGCCGCATCCCGAAACCTTGCCGTGCCTTCTTCGGTGGCCCTCCCTGAAAGCATCACGCAAGAGCATGGCTCTGCGATCCGCACAAAAGCAACCTCGGCCGCAGAGGAGATTCGGGGACACCTTACGACAACCTACGTATGGTGTCCCCGAATCCGGAAGGCCACCATCGCGATGGTGGCGGCGGCGAAGAGGCCGTGGCGGAGCAGACGCCGGCGGCGGAGGCGGCGCGTGGCGAGGCGGGATTCGCGGGGTTCGGGGCGGCGCTGGCGGATGGCCATCTGCAGCGCCTGCGCCAGGTGCACGGGCTCGCGGCCCTCTGTTTCGATCTGGCTGCGGCAGCTGAAACCGTCGGCGACGATCAGCGTGCCGGGGGTTGCCGCGCGCACCCGCGGCAGCAACCGCCGCTCGCCGATCTGCATGGAGACGTCGTACTTGTCCGCCTCGTAGCCAAACGATCCCGCCATTCCACAGCACCCGGAGTCCACCACCTCGTGGCCGGGCAGCGCGGCCTCGATGAACTTCGCCTCCTTCTCCCAGCCGAGCACCGCCTTGTGGTGGCAATGCCCGTGCACCAGCGCCTTGCGCGACAGCGGCGGCGGCTTCCACTTCCTTTCCTGGAGGAAGGCAGCCAACGTGCGCGTCTGCTTCCACAGGCGCTGCGCATCGGCGTCGTTGGGGAACAGCTCGCGAAGCTCGTCGCGCAGCACCGAGACGCAGCTCGGCTCCAGCCCGATCACCGGCGTGCCGCGCCCGATCTCGCCGCGCAGCTCCACCAGGATCTGGCGGAGCTTGTGCTTCGCCAGGCGGAGCATGCCGTAGTCGTAGAGCGGCCTGCCGCAGCAGAGCTTCTCGGCCTGGACCGTGACCTCCAGGCCCGCTTCCTCCAGCACCTCGGTAGCGGCGCGCAGTACTTGCGGCTGGAAGAAGTCGTTGAAGGTGTCCGCCCAGAGCAGCACGCGCTCCCGACCGGCGTTGACGCGCGGCCGCGCCGCGAACCAGGCGCGGAAGGTCTGCGGCGCGAAGCGCGGAATCCGTCTTGCCGGCGCGACGCCGCCCGCGAGCTTGAAGAGCCGCGACAGCACGGGCGCGTGCGCGACGAAGTTGGCGGCGGAGGGCATGCGCGAGGCGATCCGCGACCACCAGTGGATCAGGCCCATCGCGTAGGCTGCGCGCGGCCGCAAGCGGCGGCGGTAGTGATGCGAGAGGAACTCCGCCTTGTACGTGGCCATGTCCACGTTGACCGGGCATTCGCCCTTGCAGCCCTTGCAGGCGAGGCAGAGATCCAGCGCCTCCTTCACCTCGCCGCTGCGCCACGCGTCCCGCAGCGGGTTGCCTTCCAGCATCTCGAAGAGCAAGTGCGCGCGGCCGCGGGTGGAGTGCTTCTCCTCCAGCGTGACCATGTAGCTGGGGCACATGGTGCCGGCGTCGGTCTTGCGGCACTCGCCGATGCCCACGCAGCGCGCGGTCGCCTTGGCGAAGCTGCCGTTGTCACCGGCGTAGCTGAACTCGGTGCGCGGCTCGGGCGGCCGGTAGTCCGTACCGATGCGCAGGTTTTGATCGATGCGGTGCGGCCGCACCACCTTGCCCGGATTGAGCTTCCAGTCCGGATCCCAGATGGCCTTGAACTCCTCGAAGGCGCCTACCAGCTCATCGCCGTACATCAGGGGCAGGAACTCGGCCTTGCTCTGCCCGTCGCCATGCTCGCCCGAGAGCGAGCCGCCGTGCGAGACCACCAGCCGCGCCGCCTCGGCGATGAAGGCGCGGTAGCGCGCGATGCCGGCCGCGGTGCGCAGATCGAAGTCGATGCGCGTGTGCACGCAGCCTTGCCCGAAGTGTCCGTAGAGCGCCCCGTCGTAGCCGAATCGGTCGAACAGCCCGCGCAGGTCGCGCAGGTACGCGCCCAGCCTGGCCACCGGCACCGACGAGTCCTCCCAGCCTTCCCAGTTCTCCTTGCCGTCCAGCTTGCGCGCGGTGGCGCCGAGGCCCGACTCGCGCACCTTCCAGAGCTTCTTCTCCTCCTCGCGATCGTCGAACAGCTTCATCGAAGGCGGATGGGCGGTGCGCCGCAGCCTCTCCATCAGCGCCTTCGCCCGGGCGTCCGACTCCTCGCGGGTCTCTCCTCCAAACTCCACCAGCAGCCACCCGGCACCCTCTGGCAGGAGCTGGGTGTCCTGGGGATGGATGCCCTTCTCCTTCATGAAATCGACCAGCTTGTCGTCGATGCCCTCGCACCCGATACAGCCGGACTCGATCACTTCCGGGATGTGGTCGGCGCTCGCGTAGACGTCCTCGTACCCCAACACCAATAGTGACCGGCAGGGCGGGCTGGGGACCAGGCGCACGACCGCGGAGAGGACCAGCGCGCAGGTGCCTTCCGTCCCCACCAGAGCGCGCGCCAGGTTGAAGCCGTTCTCGGGCAGGAGCTGCGGCAGGTCGTAGCCGGAGACGCGCCGCGGAATCCGCGGGAAGCGCGTGCGGATCTGCGCCTCGTGGCGATCGCGCAGCGCGCGCAGCCGGCGATGGATGTCGCCGCGCCGCGAGCGCTCCGAGCAGAGCGTCTCCAGCTCCGGCGGCGTCGCCGGGCCGAGCGTGAGTCGGGTGCCGTCGTAGAGCAGCACTTCCAGCTCGACCACGTTGTCCTGCGTCATCCCGCCCATCACCGAGTGCACGCCGCAGGAGTTGTTGCCGATCATGCCGCCCAGCGTGCAGTGGTTGTGCGTCGACGGATCGGGCGCGAAGGTGAGGTGGTGCTCCTCGGCCCGCTCGCGCAGGCGGTCCAGCACCAGGCCCGGCTGCACGCGCGCGAGCCTGCGCGCCGGGTCCAGCCAGAGGATGCGGTTGAGGTACTTCGAGCAGTCGATCACCAGGGCCACGTTGCAGCACTGGCCGGCCAGCGACGTGCCTCCACCGCGCGCCACGATGGGCGCCCCGTGCTCACGGGCGCAGGCGACCGCCTCCACCAGATCCTGGACGGTCTTCGGGACCACCACGCCGATGGGCACCTGACGGTAGTTGGATCCGTCGGTCGCGTAGAGGGCGCGGCTGCCCGCGTCGAAGCGGACTTCCCCTTCGAGCCGCACGCGCAGGGCGCGCTCCAGTGCCTCGACGTCGAGGTCGCGTGCCCTCTGTGCCGGGCGCGCGTGCAATCGGACCAGTGTCTGCAGTCCCGGCATCTTCGTTTGTCCTCAAACTAAATCTGCGCACCGAATCGCTCGGCGTCCTCGCGGCGGAAGGTCACGCCCAGGCCAGCGCGGGAGAGGTCCGGCCGGAGCACGCCGCGGTCCGGCTCGGGCGCTCCCTCGAAGAGCATGCGCTCGATGCGCTGGTGATCGAGGAACCACTCGATGTGCCGCACGGCGGGCAGCGCGCACCCCAGCGCCACGTGCAGCGCGGGCGCGCAGTGCGACGACATGGGCAGGTGGTGCGCCTGCGCCAGCGCATGCGCGTCCAGGAAACCCGTGATGCCGCCGCAGCGCGTGGCGTCGACCTGGAGAACGTCGAGCACCGGAAGGAGCTGGAGCACGTCGAACGGCTCGTAGGCGTACTCGCCGCCGGTCACCTCCATGGGGACCGCGTCCCGCACCAGGCGCAGCCCGTCCAGATCCGTCTTCACCACCGGCTCCTCGAACCAGCTCACGCCCTGCTCCGCAAATTCGAGCCCCATGTGGATGGCCTGCTTGCGGCCATAGGCGCCGTTGGCGTCGACGAACAGCGCGCAGCCCCTGCCGATGGCCTTTCGCGCCGCGCGAACGCGGTCCAGGTCGCGCGCCGGCTCGCGTCCGACCTTCATCTTGACGGAGGAGAAGCCCTGGTCCGCCCAGTGTCCCAGCTGCTCTGCCAGCTCGGATTCGGAAGCCGAGGTGAAGCCGCCGCTCCCGTACGCGGGCACCTCCCGCCTTACCATGCCCAGCAGGCGCGAGAGCGGCAGGTCGAGCATCTTTGCCTTCAGGTCCCAGACCACCACGTCGAGCGCGGAGATGGCCATGGCGCTGGCGCCGCCGCGGCCGTGGTTGCGAACCGCCCTACACGCTTCCGCGTAGATGCGCCGCGTGTCGAACGGGGAGAGCCCCTGGACCACGGGCGCGAGCGTGTCTCGCACCACCCTGGCGGAAGCCGCGTCTGCATACGTGTAGCCGATGCCTCGCCAGGCGCCGGCCTCCAACTCCACCACCACCAGGGTCGTCTTGCTCCACGATGCCGTGCCGTCCGACTCCGGCGTCTCCGTCGGGATGTCGTAGGCAGAGACCGAGATGTCCCCGATCTCCGCCACTACCGATCCTTCTTTCCCTTCTCGAACACGCCGGCGACCGCGGTGCGGATGGTCTCGCCGATCATGTGCTTCGCCTCGGGCTCGCCGCGGAGCAGGGCCCGCGCATAGGCCTTGGCCTCCTTGAGCGTGACGTGCGGGGGCATCATGGGGAACTCCGGATCGACCACCGCCTCCACCAGCACCGGGCGATCGGCGCGCAGCGCCACCTCCCAGGTCTTCGCCACCGCGTCAGGGCTGTCCACACGCAGCCCCATCAGCCCCAGCGACTCGGCGTAGGCCGCGAAGGGGAAGTCGGGCAACTCCTGCGACCCTTCGAACTTGGGTTCACCGGACTGCGCGCGCAGCTCCCAGGTCACCATGTTGAGGTCGCGGTTGTTGAGGACCAGCACCACGAAGCGCGGGTCCTTCCACGACCTCCAGTACTTCTGCACCGTGATCAGCGCGTTGAGGCCGTTCATCTGCATCGCCCCGTCGCCTGCCAGGGCGAACACCGGCCGATCCTCGTAGGCAAACTTCGCCGCCACCGCGTACGGCATCGCCGGACCCATGGTGGCCAGGTTGCCGCTGAGCGAGCCCATCATTCCGGGGCGGAAGTCCAGGTAGCGCGCGTACCACGTGGCGGTGCTGCCCGAGTCGGCGCTGAAGATGGCGCGGTCGGGAAGCTGCTTGTTGAGCTCGTGGAAGACCAGCGCGGGATTGAGCGGCTTCGCCTCCACGTGCGCGCGCGCGTCGAGGATCTCCCGCCACTCGCGAACGCCGGCTTCGAGCTGCTGCCGGAAGCCGCGGTCCTTCTTGCGCTTGAGGTAGGGGAGCAGCGCCCGCAGCGTCTCGGCGGCATCGCCCTGGAGGTTGACCTCCATGGGATAGCGGATCCCGAGCATGCGCCCCGAGAGATCGATCTGCACGCCGCGCGCCTGGCCCTCCTTGGGCAGGAACTCCGAGTACGGGAACGAAGAGCCCACCATCAAGAGCGTGTCGCAGCCCTTCATCATCTCCCACGACGGCTTGGTGCCGAGCAGTCCGATGCTCCCGGTCACGCCCGGCGTGTCGTCCGGCAGCACGCCCTTGCCCAGGAGCGCCTTGGCGATGCCGGCGCCGAGCACGTCGGCCACCTGGACCACTTCGTCGGCGGCGCGCATCGCGCCCGCGCCGACCAGCATCGCCACCTTGGAGCCGGCGTTGAGCACCTCGGCAGCCCGCTTGAGATCCTCTTCCTTCGGGACCACGCGCGGCGCCGACCAGCCGGCGCTGGAGTGGATGGTGTTGTGCGCGTGCTCCTGCGCCTCCACCGCCTCCTTTTCCTGCAGGTCCTTGGGGACGATCACGCAGGTGACGCACCTCTCGGAGAGCGCGATGCGAAACGCGCGATCGATGCAATGCCGCGCGGAGGCCACGTTGGCGACGGTGGCGACGTAGTTGTGGGCCACGTCCTTGAAGAGGTTCTGGAGATCCACCTCCTGCTGGTATTCGCCGCCCAGCGCCGTGGTGGCCGCCTGTCCGACGATGGCCACCACGGGCTGGTGATCCATCGCGGCGTCGTAGAGGCCGTTGAGCAGGTGGATGGCGCCGGGCCCGGAAGTGGCCAGGCACACGCCCACGTCGCCGGTAAACTTTGCGTGCGCGCCGGCCATGAAGGCCGCGAGCTCCTCGTGACGCGCCTGGATGAACCTGGGCCCCTCGCCGCCCAGGTGCTCGAAGCCCGCCATGATGCCGTTGATGCCGTCGCCCGGGTAACCAAAGACGCGCTGCACTCCCCACGCGCGCACGCGCTCGACGATGAAGTCGCCCACCGTCTTCGCCATGTCGGAAATCCTCCGTCACAGGGTAGTTACCTGACGACGAGGCGACACGGAGCGAAGCGGCGCTTGCCAACTCGCCCCAAGAGTGCGCAGCATCCGCCCGCCTCACGCGCTAGCTCGCGTCGAGCGCTCCGCGACGTTCCGTCGCTGCGACAAACGGCACCAACCGCCACGCAAATCTTTCGGGTACCAAGCGCCGCCTCGCCCGCGTGGCGCACGTGAGAACTTCGAAATGAGCGCACTCTTCAAGCCGTCGTCCAACACCGCCTTCCGCGTTTCGCTGTTCGGGCTGGCGCTGCTCTTCGGCGGAGGCCTGATCGCTGGGCCGATGATCTACGTCCGGACCCCGTTCTACACGCAGCAGCAGGACCCGGTGGACCAGCCGGTGCAGTTCGACCACCGCCACCACGTCGGCGACGAGGGCATCGACTGCCGCTACTGCCACTACCTGGTGGAGAAGTCGCCCAACGCCGGCGTCCCGCCCACCAGCCTGTGCCTCAACTGCCACGAGCAGATCTGGAACAAGAGTCCCAAGCTGGCGCCGGTGCGCGAGAGCTACTTCGCCGACCGTCCCATCGTCTGGAACAAGGTGAACAAGCTGCCGCACTTCGTCTACTTCAAC
>DASRTX010000505.1:0-6147 GCA_035655715.1 Myxococcales bacterium
AAAGGGATCACCGCCTGGTGGAGGATGTTGGTCATCACCTCTCCGCTGCCGCCCGGCTTGTCGTTGCCCTCGTCCAGCTCGTGCCCATGCTGCAGCACGACCTTGGAGCCGCCCAGCTCGCGCACGAGCGACATCTCCAACCGTGCCGCGATGCCCGCGGACGCAAGTGCCTGCGCGGCCTGCGGCGCGCCCAGGTGGTGGTCGTGGTTGCCGGGAACCACCGTCACCCGCGCGTTGCGCGCAAGCTGCGCCAGCGCCTCGAAGGCCACGGGGTTGCTGGATCGCACCGCGTCGAGGAGCTCGGGCAGCGTCCGCCGCCGCGGCGCCTCGCGCGGCACGTCCAGGCTGCGGAAGAAGCGGTCCAGGCCCTTGGGCGGGGGCTGCATGGCGGTGAAATCGAAGCAGTCGCCGAGCAGCACCAGCTCCGAACCTTCGTCCCGCGCCACGCGCCCGCACAGCTCCGCCAGCAGCCGGCCCTGGCGCTCGTCGTCGAAGAGCCGCGCCTGGCCGTGCTCGTCCATGTGCAGGTCGGAAATCACATAGACCGTCATCGTCGCTGCACGGTACAACAACCGGCATGGACGTCGTGCTCATCGACATCGCCAACGACCCGCTCACCAAGCTCTACGGCGCCTACCGGACCTGCTACACGCCCAAGACTCCCCGCGAGGTGTGGGACGACGTGGCGGCCGGCACCGTGTCGCCGGAGAAGATCGCCCAGTTCGTGGAGGATCGGCTCAAGACCGGCCACGTCTCGCCGCTGGAGCAGGTGGTCTTCTGGTTCGGCATCTCCGGCGTGAGCCGGTCCTTGAGCCACCAGTTCGTCCGCCACCGCATCGGCATCTCCTTCGAGCAGCAGTCGCAGCGCTACGTGCGCTTCACCGGGAAGAACGAGGAGCGGCTCGAGTACGTGATGCCGGAGAGCTGGCAGGATGCCGGCAAGGCGGGCGAGTTCGAGAAGCTGATGACCGAGATCACCCGCGTCTACCGCGAGGCGGTGGCGGCCGGCATCCCCGCGGAGGACGCCCGCTTCGTGCTGCCCAATGCGGCGCCGACCAATTTCCAGATCATGGTCAATTTCGCCGAACTGCTGCACATCGGCGACCTGCGCCTGTGCACGCGCGCGCAGTGGGAGATCCGGCAGATGATCGCCAGGATGCGCGCCGAGCTGATGCGCCGCGTGCCCGAGCTGGCCAAGTACATGCAACCCAAGTGCGGCGAGCGGCGCATGGGGTATTGCGACGAGGAGTTGAAGGCCTACGAGGCCTGCCCCTTGAGCAACTCGCGCCCGCACAAGTTGCAGGTCGTCGAGGTGTTCAAGCGCGTCCGCGCGGAGAGCGGCAAGCCGATGCGCGACCTGGACGAGAGCGACTTCAAGGCCGCGGAGCAGTTCCGCGAGGCGAAGGCATGACTCCGGAGCCGGCGGCGGCGGACGGCGAGCAGCTCTCGCCCGAGGAGCTGCGCGACGCCTGGCCGGCCTTGTCCTCGCAGGAGCGGGCAGAGGGGCTGAAGCTCCTGCCCCGCGACGTGGCCGAGGACCTCTTCTTCAGCATCACCTCGCGCGAGCAGGCGGAGGTGATCCTCGACCTGCCCCAGGCGGAGCAGCGCTCCTGGATGCGCGCGCTGGCGCCCGACGACGCCGCCGACCTGCTTCAAGAACTGCCGGTGCTGGAGGAGCGCGAGCGGCTGATGGGGCTGCTCGACGACCAGACTCGCCGCGAGGTGCAGGCGCTGCTCGCCTACCGCGAGGACCACGCCGGCGGTTTGATGAGCCCGCGCTTCGCGCGGCTGCGCGCGGACATGACGGCGGACCAGGCCGTCACCTATCTGCGGCGGCAGACGCGGCAATCGGTGGAGATGCCGTACTACGCCTACGTGCTGGACGCGCAGCAGCGGCTGCTCGGCGTGGTCTCGTTTCGCGAGCTGATGGCCGCCCGCGGAGATTTGAAAGTCGGCGAGCTGATGCACACCGACGTGAGGGCGGTGGACGAGCAGGCCGACCAGGAGGCGGTGGCGCGGCTCTTCCGCGAGACGGGTCTCATCGCCATCCCGGTGCTCGACTCCGAGAAGCGGATGAAGGGCATCGTCACCGTCGACGACATCGTCGAGGTGGTGAGCGAGGAAGCCACCGAGGACATCCAGAAGCTGGGCGGCAGCGAGAGCCTGGGCGAGCCGTACCTGACCATCGCGCTGCAGCGGATGATCAAGAAGCGCGCAGGGTGGCTGGCAGCGCTGTTCCTGGGGGAAATGCTCACCGCCACCGCCATGGGCGTGTTCGAGAAGGAGATCGACAAGGCGGTGGTGCTGGCGCTGTTCGTGCCGTTGATCATTTCCTCGGGCGGCAATTCCGGATCGCAGGCGACGTCGCTGGTGATTCGGGCGATGGCGCTGGGAGAGCTGCGGCTGCGCGACTGGTACCGCGTCATCCGGCGCGAGCTGCTGGCGGGGCTGGCGCTGGGATCGATCCTCGGCAGCATCGGCCTGGCCCGGATTTTGTTGTGGCAGGGGCTCTTCCATACCTATGGGGAGCATTACATGCTGGTGGGGTTGACGGTGGCGTTGTCGCTCATCGGCGTGGTGACCTTCGGCACCATGGCCGGTTCGCTGCTGCCCTTCGTGCTGCGCCGGCTGGGGTTCGACCCCGCCAGCGCCAGCGCGCCATTCGTTGCGACGTTGGTGGACGTGACGGGGTTGATCATCTACTTCACGACCGCTTCCGCGATCATGCGCGGAACGCTTTTGTAATATTCGCGCTCAGTCGTATTCGACCAACGCCCGTCTTGACACGACGAGCACGCCGGGGCTTGACTACCCGTCCCTACCCCGGAGGGGAGTCCATGAAACGCATCCCGATCCTGGTCGCCGCGCTCGCGGCGACTTCCGCCTTGGCGCAGACCGCACCCACCAACCTCAACGAGAAGACCGTCGCGCAGCTGCAGGCGATGATGGCCGCAGGCCAGCTCACCTCGGCGCAGCTGACGCAGTACTACATCGATCGCATCATCGCGTTGGACCAGAACGGCCCCCGCCTCAACTCGGTCATCACCATCAATCCGGACGCGCTCACCATCGCCCGGCAGATGGACACCTTGCGCAAGCAGGGCAAGGTGCTGGGACCGCTCCACGGCATTCCGGTCCTTCTCAAGGACAACATCGACACCGGCGACAAGGAGCAGACCACCGCGGGCTCCTTCGCGCTCGTCGGCTCGCCCGCCGTCCGCGACGCGACCGTCACCGCCAACCTGCGTGCTGGCGGCGCGGTCATCCTGGGCAAGACCAACCTCTCCGAGTGGGCGAACTTCCGCTCCGCGTTCCAGTCCATCTCCGGCTGGTCGGCGGTGGGCGGCCAGACCGGCAACGCCTACGGCATCAACCGCAACCCGTGCGGCTCCAGCTCCGGCTCGGGCGCGGCCGTCTCCGCCAACCTGGCCGCGGTGGCGCTCGCCACCGAGACCGACGGCAGCATCGTCTGCCCGGCCAACGCCGAAGGCATCGCCGCCATCAAGCCGACCGTCGGCTTGACCAGCCGCGCCGGCGTGGTTCCCATCTCGCACACGCAGGACACGATCGGCTCGCACGGCCGCACCGTCGCTGACGCCGCAGCAGTCCTCGGCGTCATCCAGAGCCGTACCTTCGACGGCCGCGACCCGGCGACCGGCGGCGTCCCGCTCGGGGCGACCGGCCAGAAGCGGCCGAAGAACATCCCCACCGACTACACGAAGTTCCTCGACCCGAACGGGCTCAAGGGGGCGCGCCTCGGCCTCACCCGGCAGGGCATCGACCAGATCTCGCCGAGCAGCATCAATGACGCGTGGGAAGCGGCGGTCGCGCAGGTCCAGGCAGCCGGCGCCACCGTGGTGGACCTCGACGCGGCGAACTTCAGCTTCCCGTTCTCGCAGGGCGAGCTGCTCGTCCTCTGCTTCGACTTCCGCACGGATCTAAAGAACTACTTCGCCACCCGCACCGGCGTTCCCCTCGCGGGCGGCACGCTGACCGACGCCATCGCCTTCAACAACCGGCCTGACATCGCTCCGCTCGAGCTGACGTTCGAGGATCAGGTCCTGTGGGAGATCTGCAACGACATGGCTCCCGGGGCCGACGATCCGCAGAACGACGCCTTCGGCGTGTTCGGCGGCGAGACCTACAACCAGGCGCTGGCCGACGGCCGCAACCTCGCGGTGAACGGCATCGACCTCGCGCTGGCGCAGTTCCACCTCGACGCCATCATCGCCCCGACCGGATCGCCCGCCTGGTCCACCGACCTGCTCTTCGGCGATCACTTCACCCTCGGTTCGTCGAACCTGGCGGCGCCGGAAGGCTATCCCATCGTGCAGGTGCCGGCCGGAACCGTGCTCGGCCTGCCCTTCGGCATCAGCTTCTTCGGCAGCGCGTTCAGCGAGCCGACGCTGATCAAGCTGGCCTCGGGCTTCGAGGCGGTCACCCAGGTTCGCGCGCACAACCTGCCGACGCTCGCTCCGGACTTCCCGGTGGCGGACGGCACGACCGTCGTCGCGCCGAAGGCCGCCGCCCGGAATTCGACCGTCAACGCGAGCAGCCACGTCAAGTCGGCGAAGGCGATCAAGAAGCACAGCATGTAAATCGGAAGCACTTCCTCCGCACCGCCTGTTGGTCGTCTGCGGGGGATCGCGCGCAGCTAGTCCTTGCGCGCGATCTCCTTCAAGAACCAACGCTGCTTCTGGTGCACCTGGACGAGGCGCGTGAAGAGATCGGCGGTGCCGATGTCGGCTGCCTTGGTGGCGACGTCGGCATCGCTGTGCATGGCCTCGATCACCTTCTCGTGGGCCGCGATACCTTCCGCGATCATCTGCTCCACCGAAAGCTCGCCTTCCGACGGCGCGACCAGCGACGCGCGCAGGTACTGCGCCGGGTCAGCCAGGGGCTTGCCGTCGATCATCAGCGCCCGCTCCGCCAGCTCGTCGACGCTCGCCAGCACCTGCGTTCCGTGCTCCTCGAAGAGCAGGTGCAGGTCGCGGAAGTGCGGCCCGAACGTGAGCCAGTGGTACTTCTTGTAGTTGAGGAACAGCACCAGCGCCGAGGCCTGCTCCCTGTGCAGGGCCTCCACGACCGCGTTCTCTTCCATGCCGGTTTGGATGCGACGAAATCGAGAACGATTCTCGAAAATGCGAAGCTTCAGGCTTGCGGCGGCTTCACGTACTCGAAGTCGATGGGCATCCCGTTGATGCCCTTGGGCGGCGGCGCGATCCAGTTCGCCACCTTCCCGCGCTCGAGCACCGGGTGCATCAGCGACTTCACGAAGGCGCGCTCTTCGGCGGTGGGCAGCCATTCGCCCTCGTGCGCCTTGTACTCCGCCTCGGAGATCATCCGGCCTTCCGGGTCGAAGAACAGCCCCGCGTTGGGCCCCACCCCGCGGTGGAAGCGGCGGTGCGGCAGGCGCAGCGTCATCCCGGTCACGCCGGCCTTCTGCAGCGTCTTGTTCCAGCGGTCCAGCGCGCGCTGGCAGTCCTTCACGTACTCGTCGCGCAGCACCTCGTTCATGGCGTTGCGCAGCGGAACCTCATGTTCCACCAGCTTGCTGCCCTCCGGAACTTCCATCCGGTAGGTCTGGCCCATCGCCTTGTGCTCCTCCAGGGTGTCCTCGCGGAAGCGGCCCTTGAGCCCGGCGGCGAAGAAGTCGGCGGCATTCGACGACACCTCGCCGCCGAAGAGATCGAGCGAGAGCGTGAACCAGAGATTGATGTACTTCTGGATCAGCGCGAAGGGCACGGCGCCTTCCTTGCGCGGGTCCTTGCCTTGCGCCATCAGCTCGGCGCAGCGCTGCACGATGCGGTCCACGCCCGTCTCGCCCACGAAGAGGTGGTGCGCCTCCTCGGTGAGCATGAAGCGCGTGGTGCGCGCCAGCGGATCGAACCCCGACTGCGCCAGCGCGGCCAGCTGATACTTGCCGTCGCGGTCGGTGAACATGGTGAACATGAAGAAGCTGAGCCAGTCGTCGATGGGCTCGTTGAAGGCGTTGAGGATGCGCGGCTTGTCCGACGATCCGGACCTTCGCGCGAGCAGCTCCTCCGCCTCCTCGCGGCCGTCGCGGCCGAAGTAGCGCTGGACCAGGTAGACCATCGCCCAGAGGTGGCGGCCTTCCTCGACGTTGACCTGGAAGAGGTTGCGCAG
>DASRTX010000506.1:0-4215 GCA_035655715.1 Myxococcales bacterium
CGCGCTGTTTTTGGCGACCCTGCCTGGCGCGGCATTTCCAATCGGGACGCAATCTTCTCGGGACGGATACCCTGCCCGGACGAGCATGGCCGATCGATCACCCTACCCCGATAATTTCTTGTAAATCGTACGGACGTGAATGCCCAGCCGCTCCGCGGCACGCGTGCGATTGTTGCCCTTGGCGCGCAGCGCGGCCTGGATGAGCAGCCGCTCGCAGAAACCGATGGCGCCGTTCATGTCATAGCCGCCCTTTTCGATCAGGGTCCACAGCGCCTTCTCCAGCGCGTCGTTCTCGCCGGGGGCCTCCAGCGGCAGCGGCGACACCGGCACTACGGCGGTGAGGCCGTGCAGCTCCAGCCCCAGCGCCGCCGGCTCGATGGGCCCGTCGGTAAACAGGTCCGCCGACTCGACGCGGTGCTTGAGCTCGCGGACGTTGCCCGGCCATCCGTACGCCAGCATGGCGCGGCGCGCCGCCGGGTTGAAGCTGCGGCCGGGCGACATCTCCTGGAGGAAATGATCGGCAAGCAGGAGCACGTCCTCGCCCCGGCTGGCCAGCGACGGCACGTCCACGTGCACCACCTCCAGCCGGTAGAGCAGGTCGGGACGGAAGGCGCCCTGACGCACGCAATCGTGCAGGTCCTGGTTGGTGGCGGCGATGACCCAGGCGTCGGAGTGCTCGACACGATCGTTTCCGACCGCGCGGTATTCGCCGGTTTCCAGAAAGCGCAGCAGCTTGGCCTGCGCGCCCGGCGTCAGCGAATCCACCTCGTCGAGGAAGAGCGTGCCTTGCAGAGCGCTGCGGATCAGGCCCTGCCGATCCTGCGTCGCGCCGGTGAAGGCGCCGCGGCAATGGCCAAACAGCTCAGCCTCGAAGAGGTTCTCCGGCAGCGCGGCGCAGTGCACGGTGACGTAAGGGCGGCAGGCGCGGCCGGACTGCGCGTGCAACAGCCGCGCGACCAGCTCCTTCCCGCTGCCGGTAGGGCCCACGATGGTAGTGGTGCGCTGCGCGCGCGCCACCGCCGCGAGCCTCGATTTGAAGGCAAGGAAACCCGGCGCTTCTCCGACGAGAACGCCCGGGTCGAAGACTGCTGTCGTTGCAGTCCCGGCGCTCATCATGTCCCCCCTCATTCCCAGCGCCTGAACCGTGAGTCTGGGACGGCTCACCAACGGAGTCAACCCGAAGATGGCCGTTTCTTTTTCCCGGTCCGCCGAGCACGCGTCTCGCCGGATTCCCTGCAAGCGGCGAGCCCCGCAAAGCCCCGTCGTTGCCGGTGCGCCTTCGCGTGCAAGGTGTGCCCGCGCGGCCATGGTGGTTCGGGCAACCCGCAGCGTGCTCCGACAGGGGCGTGGCGATGGCACGCCCGCTGCTTTTACCCGATCGCCGCCTTAGCACCGGATGGACCCATGATCAGCATTACGCCCTGTCGCGCGACGGTATCGGATCGGTTCCCGATCGCTTCCTTCGTGGTCCACGTGCCACCCGACCGGTTGTTCGAGGTCGCTTGCGCTACGGATCCGCTCCTCTTCCACCCCGATCAGCGGGCGCGCCGCCGCCCGGAAAACTTCGTCACCTCCGGCTCGCGCGGCTTGTTGCGCGCTCCGGCGGGCGAGGCCACGTACCTCATGCCCACGGCGGACTTGCGCAGGTTCGCAGGGGCGCAGCGCCTCTACTACGCGCTCGGCGCCTACCGCGGGGTGCAACACGAGGATCCGGTCTTCACTGTGGCGCCACGCGATCCGCGTGTGGCGCCCTGCATCCAGCTCGCCCCGGACTTCACCGGGGGCAACCGCCTTGCGTCCGCGCGGCCGCCCGCCGATGCGCGCTACGGATCCTCTCCGGTCTCCTGCAACTGGGGCGGCGACGCCACCGCAGCGAAGCCCGCTGCCATCCCGGCCGCGGCGTACGACGATGGATTCGATCCGGCCCTGTGGGAAAAGCCGGAGGCGGAGCGCATCGAGGCGCCGGCGAGCGCGGCGAGCGAGTTGCCTCGGGCAGCGCCGGTCTACGGGCGGGGCGATGCTGCCGCCGCCGAAGAGCCAGCCGGCTACGAAGACGCGCCGCACCTGCGCCAGGCCGGCGGACCGCCTCCGCCGCGAATCGGCGGCGCCCCCGCGGAGGCGCAGGAATTCGAGGATGCCCCGCACCTCAAGCGCGCCGGCGGCCGCTTCGGCGAGGTGGCCCTGCCGCTCCACGCCGATTTGCCGCCGGACTTCGCGGGCGAGCCCGCAGCCGATGCCGATCGCGCTGCGCCTGCCGGCCGCTCCAGCGCGTACAGCAACGACTACAGCGCGGAAGATCTGCCGGCCGAGGGCGAGCAGCCCTCGGAGGCCATCTCCATCGCCGCCAACGCGGCGGAGCGGCTGCAGCTGATCGAGGTGGTGGCGGCTCTCGAGAGCGGGCCGGAAGGATATTCCGCCGTCAATCCTGACGGCGAATACAACGACCCCGGCTCTCCGCAGTACGGGCGCGTCCACGTGGGGCTCTCGTGGGGCTTCGTCCAGTTCGCGCAGCGCTACGGCGCGCTCGGCCAGGTGCTGCAGGCCTGCCGCCGCCGCGACGAGCGCAAGGGCTCGCACTTCTTCGACGACGTCTTCGGTGCCGAGAGCGCCGAGGAGCTCTTGCGGGTGACCAACGCGCCCACCGAGGAGCAGCGGCTTGCGCCGGTAGGCGGCCTGCCGCTGTGGGACCCGGCGTGGGTGGAGAAGTTCCGCCAGGCCGGCCGCATCACCATCTTCCAGGAAGCGCAGCGCGAAGTGGCCGATCAGCTCTTCCTCCTGCCCAACCTCCAGCTCGCCGGCTGGCTGGGGCTCGACACGCAGCGCGCGCTGGCGATGCTCTTCGACCGCTGCGTGCAGATGGGGCCCGGCGGCGGCCCGAGCTGGATCCTCAAGGTGGCGGGTCCGATCAAGAGCAAGCCGCAGCGCGATGCTGCGCTGGCGAAGCTGGGCCTCGCGTCGCTGAGCGAGTTCAAGAAGTCGGTGGGCCTGCCGGAAGACGAGCAGTGGGGCCCGGCGGTGCACGCGGCGCTGGTCTCGCGCATGCGGCCGCTCGGCCATGAATCGCCGGTGCCCGTGCCGAGCTGCGCGGAGATCGAGGAGCTGCTGGTCGAGGCCGCGCAGGAGGCGGCGGAAGACGGCGCCCGCGAATGGCAGGGCTCCGCGCGCAGGCTCTCGGCGCTGGCAGAGAGCGATCAGCTCGACGACGAGCGACTTCGAGTTCCATAGATGGCGAAACCGGACGAGCTGGCCCTCGAGGCCCTCCGCCGCGTGCGGCGCAAGAGCGGGCTCCTTCCCGCGGGCGAGGCGCGTGCCCTCGAGCGCGATCTGGCGCGCATCGAGCAGGTGCTCTGCGAAAGTCCCGCCGATCCGTACGCGCTGGCGCTGGACGTGCCGGACCCGACCTCCGACCCGCGGCAGCAACCACAGCAGCGGGGCGCTGCCCCTGCGCCAACGCCCGCGCAGCCAGCAGCGGCAGTGACGCAGCAGATCGGTGACCGCGCCGCGGCCGCGCTGCAGGCGGTGAACTTCCCCGGCTTCGTGGCGGCGCTGGTCACCGGCACCTTCCAGGCCATCGTCGACGCCACCGCGCAGCAGGTGCGCGAGTACGCGAACCTGGTCGCCTCGGTGTCGAAGTCCGTGGACGACTTCTCGCGCGACAACGTCACGCCCAACCAGGTGCGCGACTGGCTGGCCGCGCGACACCCCGCCGACGTCGCGGTGGTCCTGCCCGAGCCGGGCAAGCCGGGCGACCCGCGCCTGGTCCCGCGACCTGGCCGCGCCGCCGAGTCGCCGCCGTGGCTGGCCGACTATGGCCTGCGCGGGCAGGAGCTGACCGACGAGCTCACCGAGGGGCCGCTGATCGAACGCGGGCGCACCGCCTGCGGCGAAGAGCGGCTGCAGACGCTCGCCACCATGGTGCTGCTCGGCATCAACCGCGTGGTGGTGAACGAGGGCGACATCCGCGCCAAGATGCAGTTCCACGCGGTGGCGCGCGATCAACTCAACGCTGAGATGGCCACCGCGCAGATGGGGCAGGCCTCCATCGCCGGCCGCTCGCAGCAGCCGCAGGCCACCACCATGATCTCGACGCTCAAGGCCAATGCCCAGTCCGATGCGTCGATCAAGACGGACCTGATGGGCGAGGTGCGCATCACCTTCCGCTCGGAGACGTTCCCGCTCGAGCGCTTCGCCGATTCGCAGGCCATCCAGCTCCTC